>JAJDDP010000179.1 GCA_029260235.1 Phycisphaerae bacterium
GGTCAGCGTAGGCCCTGAGCGAAGCCAATCGCTCGTGCGCGGTCCTGCTGAGTCTGCCTTCTCGCTTGCAACGCCCTCAACCACGGGATAGTTTTGGATCATGACCGAACATCCGCTAGATCCAACTGAAACTCTCGGCTTGAATCGCGAGGAGCTACCGCGACACATCGCCATCGTCATGGATGGCAATGGTCGTTGGGCACAGCAGCGCGAGTTGCCCAGGATTAGCGGGCACGAACGCGGCGCCAAAGCGGTGCGGGCCATCGTAACCCACTGCGCCCGGCTCGGCATCGAAGCCCTCACGCTCTATAGCTTCAGTTCAGAAAACTGGAAACGCCCGCAGGCAGAGGTGGACTTCCTGATGGAACTCTACCGCCATTATCTCATCGCTGAGCGGAGGGAAATCCTGGAGAACAACGTGCGTTTGGTGCACATCGGCCGGCGAGAGGAACTGCCCGACGAAGTGCTGCAGGAAATGGACGCCACCGTCAAAGCATCGGCCAACAATACGGGGCTGCGGCTCTGCCTGGCGTTGAACTACGGATCCCGCACTGAAATCATCGACGCCGTCCGCAAGATTGCCGCCCAAGTCCACGACGGCAGGCTCAATGCCCAAGACATCGACGAGCAGTCGTTCAGCGATGCGCTCTATACAGCAGGCCTGCCCGATCCGGACTTGATGGTCCGCACCGCCGGCCAACAGCGGATCAGCAATTTCTTGCTGTGGCAGATGAGTTATGCCGAGTTGCACTTCTGCGACGCGTTGTGGCCTGACTTCTCACCCGAGCATTTGAACGAAGCCATCCAGGACTTCGCCAACCGCGACCGCCGTTTCGGCGCCGTTCAACCGGCCACCCCATAGGCCCATCATTGGTTCGAGCTTCAGGCCGCTCCGACGTTCCAAAAGGAAGGTGCTCCACCTGGGCGAGGCGTAGCTGCCTTGGTCACACCCGATGGTGGGCGATCGAATTACATCTGCGGGCAACTACTTCGAGCAATCCATCGGCGCAGGAATCAGGCAGATGAACTCCAGCGGCCCGTCGCCTGTGTTGCGAAACTGATGCATGTCGTTGGCGGGTACGAATATGGCGTCGTTAGATTTGAAGGGCTTGTCGCCGTCATCGGCCCGCAGCACACCACTGCCTTTGAGAATCAGCACCTCGTGCTCATAGTCGTGCTGGTGATGAGGAGAGTAGCCGCCAGCCTCAACGGTGACGTGCCTCATGTGGAAGTTTTTTGCTCCATCGTCAGGGCCTACCAGCATCCGCATAAGGACGCCCTTGGCACCCTCTAATGCGATTGGGTTGGACTCATGGTCGGCGATGGCTCTGACTTTCATCGTCCCGGATTGAACTGACATCACGCTAACCTCCAGTGCCAATATAAGGCATCAACCAACTGTTAATGGCCGACTACTCCTCGTCGATCCAGGACCCGCCCAAGCCCAACTCAGCCAGCAAGGGCTCTGTCACGCGAAACCCGGTGGGTGCTGATTGCATGCCACCATTAGGCCAAAGAAGCCCTCGCCATTTCCGCTCAGGCGGGAATCCAGTCTAATGCTGCAGGCACGTCAAGGCTAGTTTCCCGCCTGCGCGATTTTGGCGGAGCGCTACGCTTCGTTGGGCTTGACCGTCCAGTTGTCAGCCGCCGTCGCGTATTCGAGCAACTCGCCCGGCTTGAAGTAGAGGGCAATCTCGGTCTTTGCCGACTCTGGCGAATCACTTCCATGGACCAGATTGAATGTCTTGGAGGCACCGAAGTCCCCCCGAATGGTGCCAGGCTCTGCCTCAAATCCGAAGGTCTTACCCATCAGCATGCGGCAAATCGCAATACAACCAGGCCCAGCCACCGCAAGGATCACGACCGGTCCGCTGGTGATGTACTCGATGAGGCCCGGATAGAACGGCTTGTCTTTGTGCGGCGCGTAGTGTTCTTCTGCAAGCCCCTTGGGAATCTGCATCAGCTTCATTCCGGCGATGGTCATGCCCTTGTCTTCAAATCGCTGCAGGATCCTCCCGATGAGGCGCCGCTGAATGCAGTCAGGTTTAAGGATGATCAACGTCTTATCGCTCACTTTGTGTCCCTTTCACTGTTTATCTTGGATAAACCAGCCCTCGCCCAGCTCTGGAGGGCGAGCTGACTGGCGCGTGGTCAGTATTCTCGGGGAACCCATCTTTCTACCGCTCTAGGCCGCATCACAGCCCTTGGCTTATGGGCCTGAGCTAGTGCCGCCGAATCGTAAGCGGGTACCCTAGAAACGCAGCTCCCCCGGGTCAAGTTATCCCACTCTGGGCCTGTGAAACCTGCAGAATTGAGGGAAGTCGCCACCGCTTGTGGACTTGACCCATCGACCCACCAAATGTTGAGGTTCATGGGGCAAAAACCGCACAGCCGGAAGGCCCGTTCAGGCTTAGCCGATGCAGCTAACCTCTTGGAACAGCAGAGTTTGCAAGTAAGACAAAAAAAATCACGGAATACCTTTGACGCACCCGATATATTGGGGTATTCATATAGGTGCCGACTATATCTAGTGGCATGAACCCAATTCGGACGGCTGCGAAAGCGCGCAGCAAATG
>JAJDDP010000180.1 GCA_029260235.1 Phycisphaerae bacterium
GCCTCCCCAGATGAAGATCTTGAGTTCCCGGTTCAGACAGACCAAGACTCCAACGGCAATCAGCCAGATCAGGATGAGGCAATCGATGATCTACGAGCCAGCACTGATGGCATCGGCGACGAAACTGAATCCGCTGGCCCAGGGATGAGTCCCTGCGGTATGGGCTTCGCCGGCGCCGTGGCCGCGTCAATGCTGGGCCTTGTGGGTTTCATGAACAGGCGCAACCGAGTTGGCCGGGAAGACTTTCGGCCCAAGTCATCGCACCAACGAGCATCTGGTCGTTGAAGCGAAATGTGTTTGCACGTTGGGCGCTCTTGAGCAGGGGCTGAATCTCGGCGGCCTTGAACGGTAGGCCGCTGATCAGCCGTGAGTTCAAAGCTGACTGCAAGAGCTAGCCCATTGGCCGTCCATCCAGTCCACGCTGACAATGCGATCCCCAGAGCACCCATTGTGCCGAAGTTGCCTTGATGCGGATTCCTTGCCCGCTCACAAAGAACGCCACTACATTGGAGAAGATCATTCGCCCACCCCGAGACTAGGCGCAACTACGACTCTCGTAGGTTTGTGCGTTACCTCAACAGCGGCTTGGCGTTAATGGAGGCGGAGCGGTGGTCTTGTCATCCGTGATCTTTGTTCGAGCGGACCCTTCCCTGTCACCTTGACCGGCCATCGCTTCCTTTGTACCCACACTTCGAGCTGAGACAGTCGACGCCAATCGCGCGCACGGAATCCCGCAAGAAATCCCCTGAAGTGAACCCCGACTACCGGACTCAAGCTAGCCAGGTAGCGATGCAGTCAGTGGCGCTGCGTTTGAGGTTGTGGTGCGGGCTCGGAGGCCGGGCCTATTGCGATGTCGGCCGTCTCTCGCTATTGCGACAGGCATTGTGCTGTTCATAGTCTCGCAACCTCGCCGCGACTGCCTTGGCCAAGGGAGCCAAACCCGCCTCAAGGGCGATTCGGTGTGCTTTGGCGGCCAATCTGAGGGCCTGCTTGAAATCACCGACGCCGGCGTGTGCGGCTGCGGCTGTGTCCAGATAATACGGGTTGCTGGCTCCGGCTCCATCAAGAAACTGGCCAACCAAGACCATCGCACGCTCAGCGTCGCGCACTCTTTCTTGAGGGCAAGTCGCCAGTAGCCAAGCCAGGTCATTCTTCAAGTCGACTGACCGGCTCTGCCCAAGCCCGCGTTCTAACAAGTCGACGGCCTTTTGATATGCCTCGGTCTTGGTCAGCATCCGTGCGTAGGCTGTGTAGATCGAGGGTTCGGCATTCTCGAAATGCAGCGACCTGTCGAAGTGCTCAGCTGCCTGCTCATACCGGCCTTGAGTGGCGGCAATCTGCCCAAGAAGATTGTGGACTCTTGGATGTGAGGGTTCTATGGACTCTGCGATTACCAATTGGGCGATGGCTTGATCCCACATGGCAAGCCCGTACATCGCCGAAGCCAGTTGGAGATGGGCGTCGATCAACCCGTCATCAGTTTGCACAGCCAAGCGGGCATAATTCAGGGCTGCTGGCCGATCACCCATCTGACCGTGAAGATTACTTAGATCACCTAGAACCGATGCATCATCAGGCTGTGACAAGAGCGCCTGCCGATACGCATTGATTGCCGATTTGTAGTCGCCTTCAAACGTGTGCCGCCCCGCCAGCGACACGTAGAAATCCGCTTCAAAATTAACGGCATCGGTTGGAGCTGCCACCGGGATATTCACGACCACCGAAACGACAAACGCGGCCCCAAACCCAATCATAGCTGAGCGTTTCAGGCCGCTGGCAAGCTGGCGGATCAACAAACTCGTCAACCCAACAGCAGCTACGGTCAAAACGGGCACAGCCGGCATGCGGTAGCGACTGCCGTTGAAGAAGAGAATCACTGACACGGCGCATGCTGTGACAAAGCCCAGGAGAAGCCAGCGTTGGGGGTAATCTCGCAATCCAACTATCAAACCGACAAGCCCAAGGGGCAAGAGGAGGCCAAAAGGCAAATGCAGTGGTCCCAGTTGCCCAGTCAAACCGGACAGAATTGTGGAGAATCCTCGGTGCACCTGAATATCAAAATTCCTGGGTATTTCCCTGCCGTTGAAATACAGCCGTGTCTTTCTGGCTATGTTCTTCAAGAAGGCAACCGGGTTCTCGCGCATGTAGGATGTCACTTGCCCCAGAAAAAATGCCTCCTTTTCTGCGGACGAGACTTTTCCCTCAGCATGGGGCAATCGATTCATGCGATCCCAGTCAGGCCCGGGTCGGATTGCGATGGTGCGCTCTGCTTCTGGGTTATTTCCGATGTAGAGATTCAATGAACCCAGCGTAGAAATGGGCACCCATTCCCCCGAGGCAACGAAGTTTCTGGCCGCTGCCGGAATGATGGGCAGGATGCTTCCCGCGGCCAGGATGATTACCGCAACGACTCCCTTGCTGACTTGACGTCGCTGACTCGAGCGGATCAAAAGGCCCATGGCCAGCGCCAACAGGAAGAAGGGAGCAATCGTTGGTCGAGCCAGCGCCGCCACCCCCGCAACGAGTCCGCACGGCAGCAGATTCTGCCATCTCGGTGATTCCCAGACCCGCCCAGCCAGCAGCAAGAGCACGAGGTAGAGCGCGACCACCAGCGGCGAAGCCAAGAGACGGACATCGAAAAAAATCATAGGCCCATACAAGGCAACCAGGACTCCCGACACGATGCCGACTCGCCGGCCATAAAAACGGCACCCCAGGAGCATGGTCAAGCCGCACACAACCCCGCCCAGCAAGGCGTGAAACAGGTACACAGCCGTCCAGGATTTGCCCGTGATCGCGTAAACCGCGCCCAACATGATCGGATAGAGGGGTGGTCGGGTGAACGCTCCGGACCAAGGGTTTTGACCATGGGCGATCTTTGAAGCATAGAAGTCGTACTCCGACGAATCTACGATGGGATGGATGAAGGTGGGATCGTCGGATTCAAAATAGTAAGCCAAGCGCACACCGAACCCCAGGACCGCCACAAGGAGCAGCCAGACGAGAACCAAACGATCAGAATGGGTTGGTCCGGTCATCCCGCTCATCCGAGTCACGTAGCCTCGCGTTCCTGGAATCGAGAGACCAGCTCCCGCAAATCTGGGCGAAGAAAGTTTTGGTCAATATCGGGCAAGCCCGCGATGGCCATGGCTGCCGACTCCAACTGGGTAGCAGCATCGGCGAGCGTATCCACAAACAGCAACATTCGCCCTCCAATGCGGCAAAGACCTCCACCATGGCCGTCAACAGGCTCCTGCCGGACCTCAAGGCCAATGGCGTCGGCAAATTCGAGCAAGATGCGTAGTTGATCTACCGGATCCACCCTACTGTGCTCCTAAAGTTCCAACGGATACAAGGCCGATAACTCACCGCAGACACGCATTACTGCCGCGTGGAGATGCCAGTCCTTTGCTTCACCGATGCGCCGTGTTGGACTGTCGTCCAGCTCGCCGCTTGAGGATACCCCAGCTTCGCAAGAGGTGATCGAAGTCATGCAGCGTCCAACAGTGCAACGAATCAAGGGTGCGACCGCCCCTAGTGATCGGCTCCAGGCGGATCAACTTCTGCAGACTCAGATTCAACGCCTCGAAGAACAGTTTAGCCATCTTCGAGATCAAGTGCGACAAACGCAGCAACTTGCCTCCTTGGGGACCGCTGCTGCCATGATGGCCCATGAGTTTAATAACCTGATGACGCCCGTGGTCAGCTATGCCCGCTTCGCCCTGGACAGCGACGACAAGGAACTGATGGTCAAGGCACTCAGCATGACCCTCAAGCAATCCTCGGTCGCGACATCCATGAGCGAGCGCATCCTCGGCCTTGCCGCCAACGAAGCCCCATCGACTATGCCGGTCACCATCAAAACGGTGATCGATGACGCCATTGTTTGCATGTGCCGTGATCCATCCAAGGATGGTATCACGGTCAAAATGAATATTCCTGACGATTTGTCGGTCTTGGCAGATGAGAAGCAGATGCTGCAAGTGTTCTTCAACTTGCTCCTCAATGCCCGCCAGGCGATTGAGCACCGTAGCGGCCGAATCACCATCTCGGCCGAGTTAATCAACGCCGATGAGGTGGTTATCCGCATCAAGGACAATGGGTCGGGGATAGAGCCTGACAAGCTTGAGGTGGTTTTCGAACCGTTCTATACCACCAAGACCAACCGAGCCGGCGAGAATCGAAGAGGATGCGGGCTGGGCTTGCCGCTCTGCCGTGAGATCATCGAGGAACAACGGGGCACCATCTCGGTTGAGAGCGAAGTTGGGGTGGGAACGACGTTTAGCCTTACTCTGCCGCTGGCGTCTTAATCTGCCTGGATTCTGCCTTGAGGCCGACATCCTCGTGTCGCACTAACTCAACCGAGCGAGTTTGCTGCTGGTGCATCATCATCTCAGCCGTGGCCCGACCGGCACGGTGAACCAAACCCGCAGGCCAAATGAATAGAATCAGCATCGCTGCACTGCAAACGATGGCCGCTACGCGAAGTGGACTACCGCCGATTCGTTCGGTCGATGGTGCGTCGTCACCAACATAGCATGCCGATGCGATGCGCAAGTAGTACACCGCTCCGATAGCCGAGTTAAGCACGCCGATGACAGCCAAGACTACCAGAGGCTGAGCGAACTCATGACTAGCCGGCAGTGAGAATGCACTGGAGAAAATATACACCTTGCCCAAGAAACCAGCTGTCGGTGGAAAACCCATCAGGCTAAACGCACAGATAGCCAAAGCTGCGGCTGCACCCGGATGACGCCGCGAGAGTCCCGACAAATCAGCCAACTCCTCTAACGGTTCATCTTTTACCGCTAGCGTGCTGATTACCGCAAAGATTCCGAGGTTCATCAGGCCGTAGACGCCGATGTAGAACAGCATGGCAGCTACGCCATCTCGCATCGGGCCTCCACCTGCCCCCGGGCCTACCAGCAGTCCGATCATCATGTAGCCCGTGTGCGAAATACTCGAGTACGCCAAAATGCGTTTGACGTTTGTTTGGAGCAACGCCAGGACATTTCCCACGGTCATGGTAGCCGCAGCTACAAACCAGAACATCCATGAGATTGAGGCTGGCAAGTGCCAATTGCAGGCATCCATAATCTGGATAATCGCAACAAACCCAGCCAGTTTTGGCAGAAAGCCCAGCAGCCCTGTCACGGGAGAAGCTGCCCCTTCATACACGTCGGGCGCATACACATGGAATGGAACGGCTGCAATCTTGAAGAACAGCCCAACGAATGAGATCAGCAATCCCAATACAGCGAAACTGCCAACCGATTGATTGGCTAAGAAGTAACCAACGATTCCCGTGCCGTTCGGGCCGATCAGCGTGGTGCTGCCGGCACATCCGTAGAGGAAGCTGAACCCATAGGCCATCAAGGCAGCGCTCAGCGCGCCGAGGAAGAAGTACTTGACGGTCGCTTCTGAGGCTCGGGAGTCATCGCGACTGAGGGCAACGAGCACATACGTCGGAACACTGACCAACTCCAAGGCAAAGAACAGCAGGACTAGATCGTTGGCCACCGAAGTCAAGCACACGCCGCACAGCGTGAAGAGAATCATGCTGAAGAATTCGCCGCGCTCTCCATCGCGAGGCAAGTGCCAATTCACCAGTAAGACCAGAGCGCCGACCCCAAGAGCGATCATGCGAACGTATTGCGAGAGTTGGGTAACGCGAAGCCCGGGCGGCGCGTTAGTGACAATGCCAACGATTGCAGCTGACGCCAAACTCAAGACTAGCGCCGCAAGTGCGCAAGGAGCGATCATTGCCCGGATGCTGGATGACTTGGCTACGCCCATCATCAGTGTGATGCAGGCGCCGATCACCAGAACGATCTCAGGCGCCAGGGCGCTGATGTATGCTTGCAAGGTCATCCGGGCAGCCTCCCTTCCGCGTAGAGGCCTTCGATGCGCCCCGTAGAGCGAGGATGCGCGGAGGCAGCATTGGTCGATGTTGCGTCCGTCGTCGTTGTCTCAAGCCCCAATCTACGCATGGCCCGTTCGGTCTCTGGATGTTCCGCGAAATGCTCTTGCCCTTCTTCAATCGAGTGGTCTGGAAGAGGCTGTAGAACGCTCTTGGCAATCACCGGCTGCATCGTTTCGATCATTGGTTTTGGATAAACCCCGATCGCCAAACATACCACGGCGATGGGCGCCAAGATCGAGATTTCTCTGCGGGTGAGATCGGACGTTAGCCCCGCGCTTGAATCCGGTGTATTGGGTGGCTCGATCAGCGGACCGAAGAGAACCCGTTGACACATCCAGAGCATGTATACCGCGCCCAAGACGATCCCTGTGGCTGCCGGAACTACATAGGCGAAGCCCAACGGGCCGGCCTTGATCCCGTCCGCCGTTCCGCTGGATGTTGCGGCGCCCAGCAAGACCATGAATTCGCTAACAAAGCCGTTCAGCCCCGGCAGTCCAATGCTGCTGGCGGTGAAGAACACCAAAAAGAAGGCGAGCCAAGGCATGGGTTTGGCTAGCCCGCCGATTTTGTTGATGTCACGGGTGTGGTATCGCTCATAGATCATTCCCACCAAGAGGAACAATGCCCCGGTGCTAAGCCCGTGGTTGACCATGTACAGCACTGCCCCGGTAACGCCGGCCATCTTGAGGCTGAACAACCCCAACATGCAGAACCCAAGGTGCGATACCGAGGAATAGGCCACCAGTTTCTTGACGTCGTCTTGCACCCAAGCAGCCAGTGCGCCATAGATCACACCGATTACCGCCAGGGTGGCCATGAACGGCGCGAAGGCGATGGCGGCATCTGGCAGAATTGGCAAGCTCAAACGGGTGAATCCGTACGTCCCTAGTTTTAAGAGAACACCCGCAAGGATGACGCTGCCAGCCGTCGGCGCCTCAGTGTGAGCCAGTGGCAACCAAGTGTGAACCGGAAACAAGGGAACTTTGATTGAGAACCCGGCTGCGAACCCGGCGAACAGCCACCATTGAATACCGTAGGGAATCAAACCGCCCCGGCCCAACTCGGTCAGGGCTTGGATGTCCAAAGTGAAGACGCCGGTCTTGCCATAGGCGAAGTATGCCAAGTATAAGACCGCGGCGAAGGTCAGCACGCTGCCGGCTAATGTGTAGATGAAGAACTTGTTGGCTGCCTCACGCCGCTGCTTGCCGCCCCAAACGCCGATGAGGAAATACAAGGGCACTAAGGTAAACTCAAAGAAGATGTAAAAGAGCAGCAGGTCCATGGCGCAGAATACGCCCAGCATGCCCGTTTGGAGCACGAGCATCCATATGTAGTATTCACGGGCACGCTCTTTGATCCCCGAGAAACTCGCCCAAATCGCCAAGGGTGAGAGGAATCCGGTAAGCACCAGCAGCCAAATGCTGATGCCGTCGATGCCCACATGGTAGCTCACGTCGATCGTGCCGACAGCATCTTCTGTCTCGGTGAGCCAAGCTGATTTGTGTTCCAAGCAAAACGAGCCATCGGTGGCTGCGTTGCTATCTGCGTAGAACATGATCAACGCGACCAGCACGAGGAACGACGTTACTAACGAGCTGACCAGCGCCGCACGACGGACCCGCCCCGCGTCCGCGGACTCACCCAATAGCAGCCACAGTGCGCCTCCCAGCGGTGAGAAGATTGTGATGGTAAGTATCCAAGCTGCCAAAATGTGTCACGCTTTCGAAGATGTTGAATTCAATAGAACACTCGGCTTTACAAGTTCCAAGAGGAGGCGATCCTCATGCGAGCAAGACCAACAATACGATGATGGCCAACCCCGTCACCATGGTCAGCCCATACGATTGCATCGCCCCGCCCTGCAAGCTTCGTAGCATTGCACCAAGCAAACGGGGAACAGCGGTGACCATGAAAACCAGTCCGTCCACAAAATATTGATCAATGCCGAAGCAGATGCGTCCACTCTTGCGAAGTGGCTTGACCACAGCTGCGTCGTACGCTTCGTCTACGTAGTATTTGTTGTACAAGACCCGATGCGTCTTGGGAGCAACGTCGGCCAGCAGCCCTGGTAACCATTCCCAGCGTACATGCAGCAAGTAGGCAACCCCGATCGCCAGAATGGCCAAACCGCCCGAGATGATCATCAAGCCATACTCTGCCCAAAAACCGTGGGCGACCGCATGGCCCGCAGCACCCAGCAACAGGCCGTGGGCTGCGTGGAATTGGTGGATGGCCGGCTCGAGGAAGTGGTTTACTTTTTCGCCAGGCACCTGTACCAGGCCGGCAAAGACCGCTCCAATAGAGAGCACGCCCAGCGGAAACAGAATCCACTTGCCCGACTCGTGAGCATGGACACCTTCGGGAATGCGCTCAGGTCCGTGGAAGGTCATGAAGATCATGCGGAACGTATAGAACGCCGTCATTACCGCTGTCACCGAGCCGACCATGCCCAACCAGAAATTCTGGTTAAAAGCGTGGTGGATGATCTCGTCCTTGCTGAAGAACCCCGAGAAGAACGGAAAGCCCGCCAACGCCAAAGCCCCCAGCAAACAGAATCGGTAGGTCCAGGGCAGCACCTTGCGCAATCCGCCAAACTTCCGCATGTCGATGATGCCGCCCATGGCATGCATCACGCTTCCGGCGCTCAGGAACAGCAGAGCCTTGAAAAACGCATGGGTGAAGAGGTGGAAGACCGCTGAGCCAGCAGCATACACGCCCAAGCCCAAAAACATGTAGCCCAACTGGCTGACTGTCGAATAGGCTAGCACCCGCTTCATGTCGTTTTGAACCAGGGCGATAGTTGCGGCAAACAGAGCAGTCGCTGCCCCAATAATCGCAACGACGGTCATCACTGCCGGCGAAGCCGTGAAAATGGCTCCGCACCTAGCAACCATATAGACGCCGGCGGTAACCATGGTGGCTGCGTGGATGAGGGCGGAGACCGGCGTCGGACCTTCCATGGCATCGGGCAGCCAAACATAGAGCGGCAGTTGAGCACTCTTGCCCACCGCTCCGCACAAGAGCAGCAAGGCGATCATCGCCAAGCGGCCTTCGGGTAAGGCTTGACCGCCGGCCGCAACTCCCTCTTCGATCATGTGGAAGACCGACGCGTAGTCGAGGCAGCCAAACGTCCAGTAGATCAAGAGGATACCAAGCCCAAAGCCAAAGTCGCCGATCCGGTTGACCAAGAACGCCTTCTTGGCAGCGGCGGCCGCCGACGGCTTGTTGTAGTAGAATCCAATCAGCAGATAGCTGCATAACCCGACCAATTCCCAGCCCATGTAGAGCAATAGGAAGTTACCGGCCAAGACCAGCGTACACATTGAAAACACGAACAAGGCCAGGAATGCGAAAAACCGTTCGTAGCCACGCTCTGGGTGATCGTCGTGCCGCATGTAGTCGCGGGCATAAATAACCACAAGGGTCGAGACAAAGGTAACCGTCACCAACATCATGGCCGACAGCGGATCGACCAAGAATTCAAAATTGAACCAGGAACTGGCTGCGCCCGTTGAAATCCATGTGTAAATGACAGATTGAACAGACCGCTGGCCTACTTCTGCACCCAAGACCATCCAGAGGATGTTCAGTGCGAAGAAGGCCGCCCCGCCGACGCCAAAGATGACAGGCCAATGACTGTGATCGCCGAGTCTGAATTGCCTAAGCACGATAGCTACCACTGCGCCCAAGAGCGGCAGCAGGAGGATTAGCATGCTGCAATCGTGTATGTTGTTCTCAGACATTACCTATCCCAAAACGCAATTCAAGAATTCGATCAACCCTGCATGATGGCCCAAACGTCAGGCGCCAAAGATCCACGGCGACGAAACAGCAGCACCACCAATCCCAGCGCGACGGCAGCTTCGACTGCGGCGACAGCTAGTAAGAAGACGCCAAATACCTGACCGTCCAGCTGTCCATGGATCTTGCCCATAGCGACCAGGTTGACCAGGACGCCCTGAAACATCAGCTCGGTACACAAGAACATGATGATCAGGTTTCGCCGGGTCAAGAACCCGACTAGCCCCATCGCGAACAGTGCTGCGCCCAGAATGACCAGTTGTCCTTCAGTTGCCATTTAGTTTCCAGTTCCCATGTTTCCACCTAACACGCGGGTACTTTATCCTTCGTTGCAGCGGAGCCGGAGGGGCGAACATCCAATCGATGCAATCACACCATGTCTCCCTCTTCAAAACGGCGCTGCCTCTCGACCCACTTGTCCTAACGGTTTTTCCGGATCGGGCGATTCCTCAATCGGTACGCGTTTCTTAGCCACAGCCATCGCACCGACCAGAGCAACCAAGAGCAATACGCCGGTCGTTTCGAGGGTGACAACATACTTGGTCATGAGGGCTGCACCCATCGCAGCGGTGTTTCCATCCACCATCATCTCGGGCATGACAGCTTGGTCTGCTTCCCCGTGCTGGGCCAGCCTGATCACCTGTTCAGACGAAGGCGCCGCAGCCAAGGGAAGATCCCCAACCTGACCCGCAATGCACGCCATGGTGAAGAACCCTGCCAGCACGGCAAGGAACGGCTCCCGTGAACGAACGTCACCTGGGACTGAAGCACTCTGTTGGGAAAGCATCAGCACAAATGCATAGGTGACGAGAATCGCCCCTGCATAAACGACAATCAGGGCGATGGCTAGAAACTCCGCACCTTGGAGTACCAGGAGCATCGACACCGAGATGATCACCAGAACAAAATAGAGTACGCAATAGACCGCTTTGGGGTGCGTGACAACCCGACCTGCACCAATCAAAGCCATAGCGCTAAACAGATACGAGAAGCCAGCTCCCTCGCTCGGCAGGGCATATTTGGCGACCACGGCCACGAACATGCCCACCGCCGCTAGTCCCAAGATTGAACCAGGGACCGCCGTAGAGCGTCCTGAACGGGGAAGGGCCAGGTAGATACCAGCCCCCCCCACGGCAAACAGGGCGTAGATCAAATAGGGAAGCGAGGCGTTCAATGCTGCTCTCCTGTCGGACGCGCGGGCTGATGATCCGGCGAGCCAGTTCCCGCGTAGCCGGTGATGCGCGGATTTCTACGCGGCTTGATCTGGCAGGTCTCATCAAAGACTTCGAGCAACTTGCCCTTGTCGAAGATCATTTCGTTGCGGGTGTTTCCGACCAAGTCGTACTCGTAGGTAAGCTCAATGGCATCGACCGGGCAGGCTTCTTCGCACATCCCGCAGTAGATACATCGCAGTTCATCGATGTCGAATTTTGCGGGGTACTTCTCGCGGTCAGGCCAGGGAGACTCAGCCGCGTCGATGTGAATGCAATGGGCTGGGCAGGCTGTCTCGCACATAAAACAAGCAACACACGCGACCCGGCCATCCGGATCGCGATTCAACCGATGCACGCCGCGGTAGCGCGAGGCATTCAATTGGCTGTGGGGATCGGTCAAGTCGCCTTCCAGTTTGGGCTCGCGACGCATCTCGGGATACTGCAACGTGACCCGCTTGGTGAACATCCGTCGTAAGGTGACGCTCAAACCTTGGGCAATCTGCGGGAGATAGAATCGCTCGGTTAGCGACATATCCCGCCGCATATCATCCACGATGATGATGTCGTCTTCGGTAATCAATTGGCCGTCCCTTGATCAGCACGCGGAACTCTCTTAGCCGGTGACAACAATGAAATCGGCGGCATGTTCGCCTGACGCCCTGTCACCCCGGCGGGACTCATTCCCACAACCAACACCACCATGAAGAGCACGGCTGCGTTACCGCCAAGCCCCCAAATCAATTTGGGCCAAACCGATTCACTTCCCGGAATTCCGAAGTAGGTCATCACCACGGCCAAGGCAACCAGTCCCAAGCCGGTCGGGATCAAGCCTTTCCAGGCCAGCCGCATGAGTTGGTCGAAGCGAAATCGCGGCAGTGTCCAACGAATCCACATGTAGACAAAAACGCAGCCGGCAATCTTGGTCCCCAGCATGGCCATCTTGGCCAGCACGGCCCACCATGCTGTGTCCTCGAGGCCCAGACCCGGGATCCAGGGGAAGTGCCAACCACCCAGGAAGAGTACGCATAAGAAGGCGCTGTTGATGATCATGTGCGTGTATTCCGACAAGAAGAACAAGGCGAATTTCAACGCGCCATATTCGGTGTGGAAGCCGCCAACCAATTCCTGTTCCGACTCAGCCATATCGAACGGAGCCCGGTTGGTCTCTGCCAGCTGGGTCACGAACAGCAAGAAGAACGCCAATGGATGGACAAAAACATTCCAAGTGCCTCCGCCCTCAATCTGAGCCCGAACGATGTTTTCCAATCGCACTTCCCCGCAACTCAGCACTACGACGAGGATGGCTAAGCCCAGCGGAATCTCGTAGCTCAACATCTGAGCAGCTGCACGGATGCCGCCGAAAAGAGAATACTTGTTATTGCTTGCCCAAGCGCCGAGCACCACGCCGTAGACGCCCAGCGAACCTACGCCCAACACATAGAGCAAGCCGATGTCAGGATTGGCCACTTGGCAGGCGACGTCAACAATGCCGTCGGCATCAATATCTAAGTAGCCGCCCCAAGGAATGACCGCGATGCCAATGGTAGACACGATAAACGAAATCGCCGGAGCCATCACATACAGCGGCTTGTCCGCCTTGTCGGGGATCATCTCTTCTTTAAGCAAGAACTTCAGGCCGTCCGCCATCGGCTGGCCATAACCCCAGAAGTGGAATCCCCAGAACAAGCCGAAGAACCCCACGCGATTAGGCCCCTCGCGGTTCTGAATCCAGGCAGAAATCTTGCGCTCATAGAAAGTGCAATAAGCGACGCCAAGGTTGATCGCGCCCATCAAGACCGCAATCAACAAGCCGCTAAACAGCAACTGGTTTTTTAGAAGGTCAAGCACCTACAAACTCCATCCACCGAATCAACAGCTTCTCACTTTGCATATCCCACTCGGCCTTAGTGCAAATGCACCGGCGCCGGGGCCGCCTCACGCACGTCAGCAAACTGGCTCATCGTCGCTGCCATCAGTTCCCGAACGCGGTCCGGGGTGTACAGACCTTGGTAGCCCGCCAACTCGTACAAGTATTGGCCATCCCGGTGGCATCCGTTGGGCGGCGCCACCGCTGATTCAAAGGGCTGGATCAGGCCGGCATGGTTCACAAAGCAACCCGCACGCTCGGTGAATGCACAGGCGGGCAACGTCACTGCGGCTGCGGCAGTGAGTTTTGTCTCAAACAGGTCCTGTGCCACCAGTAACTCGAGTTTGCCGACCGCTTTTTCCAATGCCTTGGGAACCCAAGTCTTCTCCGGATAGCCCCCAACGATCCAAGCTGCAGAGACTTCGCCATCCCCCACCGATTCGACGAACTCATCGAAGCTCAGTGTCTCACAGCCGGCCTGGTCGATGATCATCTCCAGGCCACGGCGATTCGGCGCCTTCTCGCTACGGATGATGAACTTAGTCTCGTCCCCCGTCGATCCCGCCGGAAAAGCTTGGTCCTCTCCTACGCTCAGTATGGGACCGATGACCGCCGTCACGTTGGGGCCCACCTTCAGCATGAAGCTCAGCAGCAGCCACGCCTCCTCGCAACTCATCATCGGCGACAGAACTACCACCATGCCTCCCGAACCGTGCTCATCAACGTGCTGGCTAAAGCGATATTGAAGAATCTCTGAAACGTCTTCCCACTTGGGCGTCTTTGTGGAACTGCCCCGTCGCAAACGCGGAGTCGTAATCCGCTCATCCGAAAGGGCGTACTTCCAGCCGAAGCGGCCCTCATCGCACATCCACCAGTCGTTGACTCCGGGGTTGAACCTCGGCTTGAGGCGATAGACGATGTCATCGTTGGCATCCACCCGGATCGCGCAACCGGCGCTACAACCGGGGCAGATTGATGGGGCCGATTGGAGGAACCAAACTCGCTGTTTGAAGAGGAAGTCCTTATCCAGCAGCGCCCCCACCGGGCAAAGATCGACGACGTTACCCTGAATGGGATTATCCAGAGGCTTGCCGGGGAACACATCGATCTCCGAATTGGTACCTCGATTGGTGATGCACAATTCGCTGGTGCCAGACACTTCTTTGGTAAAACGCACGCACCGCGTACACATCACGCATCGGTCACTGTAGAGCAACGTCTGAGGCCCGATGTCCTTCTTGGGCATCACCAACTTGGGGTCCACCATGCGGGATTCAGGCTTGCCGAACTTATAGCTGTAATCCTGCAAGCTGCACTCGCCTGCCTGATCGCACACCGGGCAATCCAGAGGGTGATTCAGCAGGAAGTACTCCATGCACCGCTCCCGGCCTGTGACCACCGTCTCGGAGTTGAAGCGGACCACCATCCCATCCCGGGCTGGCGTTTGGCAAGAAGGAAACAGCTTCGGCGCCCAACCCAACTCACCGCTCTTGGGGTGGGGCATTTTCATTTCCATCAAGCAGAGCCGGCACGAAGCGACCACAGTTAGCCCCGGGTGGTAGCAATAGTGGGGAATGTCCAGCCCGGCATCCAACGCGGCCTGTAGGACCGGGATGCCTGCTGCGAATTCGATTTCTTGTTCGTCTATCGTAATTTTCGGCATAACTTCAATCAGCCGTGGTTTCTGGTTTCTTACAAACTCTAGTTAAACGTCGATAGCACTCGAAGGGTACTCGTCGGCGGTTGCTCGGCGATGTACGCCTCGAATTCGCCTCGGAATTTCTGCACGATTGTTCTAATCGGAAAAGCTGCCCCATCGGACAGTCCGCAAATACTCAGCCCGGGCATCATGCCCATGTTCTTGGTTACATCAACGATCAAATCCAAATCTTCAGTTCGACCAACGCCGTCGGCAATCCGCGTAGCAATCTTGTCCATCCACGAGGTGCCTTCGCGGCATTGCGTACACTGTCCGCACGATTCGTGCGAATAAAAGCGGGTGATGTTGGCCAGGACTTTCCTGATGTCTTGCTGCTGATCGATGATTACCGCTGCGGCTGTTCCCAGGCCCAAGAGGCCGAAGTTTCGCGGATCATCGAAGTCCATGACCATGTTCAATTCATCGGCGGTCAAGACGCCCATGCTGATTCCGCCGGGTAGCACAGCCTTTACTTCTTTGCCAGAGCGCATTCCCCGCCCATATCCATCCCCTTCAATCAGTTCACGGCAAGTGATGGTCATTGGGCCTTCGAAACAGCCGGGGCGATTCACCGGGCCACTGGCACAGAATAGTTTGGGTCCTTCGCTACCCTCCGCTCCGATGCTCTTGAACCAGGCAGCCCCGCGTTCGATGATGTGGGGCACATTGCACAGCGTCTCCACGTTGTTGACGACCGTTGGTTTGTGGAACAATCCTTCCACGGCTGGGAAGGGTGGCTTTATGCGCGGACAGCCGCGCTTGCCTTCCAACGATTCGATAAGTCCCGTCTCTTCACCGCACACATAGGCCCCGGCGCCGCGATGGATGAAGACGTCTAGTTCGAATCCACTGCCAAAAATGTTCTTTCCCAAGTAGCCGGCTGCGTAGGCTTGGTCGATGGCATTTTGCATCACATGGAACGGTTCATGGAATTCGACCCGCATGTAGATGAACGCTTTTTGTGCTTGCGTGGCGAATGCGGCGATGATGGTCCCTTCAATCAACTGATGAGGGTCCTTCTCCATCAGTACCCGGTTGCTAAACGTTGGGGGCTCAGACTCGTCTGCGTTCACGCAAAGGTAGGTTACCTCGCGGTCTTTGGGCAAAAATCCCCATTTGACACCGGCGGGGAAACCAGCCCCGCCCCGGCCTCGGAGGTTCGCTTCTTTGACAATTTCAGTGACTTCGTCCGGCGTCATCTTCAACGCCTTCCGCGCAGCCGCATAGCCTCCGGCGCTTTCATACACCTTCAGATCGGTGGAACCTTCGAGGCTAATATTCTTGAGCAATACCGGTTCGTAATCGGCCATGCTTTACCTTGATCCCATGCTGCTATTCGCCAGAGGTGTCGACCCGTTGCCGACACCACCCGCGCTTAGAGAATTCGATTGAAATACAACACGCTCCACTCGACGGATAGCGCCGTCACCCACCGCCAATGACCGATCCAACAATAGGGAGCTACCAGGGCAAGCATTGCGGGAACGTAATCCAGAGAATACCGGTTGTAGCCTCGCTGCTCCCAACCGGTGCTGTGGTAAAACAGCAAGGTCGTGAAGATCAGGGCGACAGCTACCAGCAACGGCCGGCCGTCTGGGCTTTTCCAGATTTTCTGCCAGAACATCAGCAGATACATCAAGACCGGCGTCGTCCACCAAATGCCGGTCTCCTCGAAATTGTGTCGCCAATGCCAGCTGCCGGCCACATGGACGAATCTTGGAAAGCCCAGGTTCATGTAGTACAAGTTGCGCGGAACGAAGTGCAGGCTGAAGATGCCGTGCTCCCCTTCTCGGCTGAGCTTGTCGTCCCTGCCCGCGTAGACGTGGGCATATCCCGAATCGAGCGGGTTGCCGAATTTGATCGCGTTCAAGATGAGCGGCATGGAAACCAGGACAGCGCCCAGGCAGGCCAGTGACAAAACCTGACGCCACCGTGGATAAGCCTCCACTGGTTTTGCAAGAACCATCCATGCCACTGGAATCAGGTAGGCGAGGGTCAATTGCCGTGACCAGAATGCCACAGCCATCCCCACCCCAGCGACCCAAAGCCTCCGCCGCCCGAACAGCTCCAACAGAACGATCAACAGACCAAGCTGCGACAAAGCGTGATTGACGTGCCACATCGGGCTGGATCGAACCGCCCTGCCCATCAGTGGTATCAGGGACGTACCGATCAGATAGCACAGCGTGATGATGACCGCGGGCGTTACTTTTCCGCATCGCCGAAGGAACAGCAAATAAGCTAGTCCCGGCAGCGGCATGACCAGCAGTCCTACCACGAACCAGTGTGGAATCCCCACGGGCGACCAGGGAAGAACCGCGAGGGAGGCAAAGGTGAACGCCGGCGGAAAATGACTGTATACCTTGCCCTCGTACAGGGCTGAATCCCAAGGACGACGATTGCTGCCCTCGGGCACCATCAGGTTGACCTGCCCGGAGAGCCAAGCCGCCGCCTCGGCGACGTTTACGTTTCTGTCGGGTTTCACATAGTCGTGTGGGCGCCAGAGATCTGCATCCATGGCCAACAGGAACGCGGCATAGCAGACCAACACGCCGGCCAATTTCCGACGGCGCAGCGGAACCGATTCGAGCCAAGCTCGAAACCGGTCCCATCGTGTTGGCTGATGCGCGTTCAATAATCACGATCCTAAATCAACCGCCTTTCGATCCTGCAGCAACGTCGAACACTGAGCGGACCGTGCTTGGTCGATCTTGTCTCATCCCACCACCCAAACGAAGTACCAAACACTCCACAGCACCATGGCTAGTGACAGCCCCCGACGTCGCGGCGAGTCGCACACCGGCGCAACCACAGCTAAGAGCACCGGCATGAAATCCAGGCTGAACCGGTTGTATCCTGCCTGCGCGTATCCCGTTGTGTGATACAGCATCAGAGCAGCGAACACTGCAAAGGCTGCGAGGAGTAGACTTCGATTCAGCTGGTCGGCCCAAATCCGCTTCCAGTCGATGACCAGGAACAGCAGGATTGGTGTAGTCCACCAGATCCCGGTGCCATAAACGTTGGGCACGAAGCGGATCAGCCACAGCGGTTCGTCCAGAATCGGCAGGCCGAGATTCATGTGGTACAAATTGCGGGGCACGAAGCCCAAGCCAAACAGTCCGTCCTTGGCGCTCTGAGCAGGCCAATCGCTGCGGTCTTCCCAGCGACCCTCGTAAATATGCCTGTACCCCGAATCCAGCGGGTCGCCAAATTTCAATAGGTTCAAAGTTGCGGGCAGCGCCACGATTGCGCCGGTGGTGAAGCCGACCATTGCCAACCGAACTCGCCGAGGCCAGCCGGTGAATCCTACGCTGGCTGCGTAGAGCAGCGGCAGCAGATAAAAAAGGCTCAGTTGTCGCGACCAGGCCGCTATGAGCAACCCCAACGCTCCAAGCCAGATCCGCCGGCGCCCCACATAGTCCACCAGGAAGATCAGCAGGCCTACCTGAGAATACAGGTGATTGACGAACCAAACGTCGCCCTCTTGAAGCCCCCGATTGATCACCGGCCAGAGCGATGTCCCCAGCAAGTACCCGATGGAAAGAAGAACAGCCATCCGAACGCGTTGGGTGCGACCGATAAGCAGGAGATAGGTCAACCCGGGCATCGGGACCAGCAACAAAAAGATCAAGACGATGTTGGGAACGCCGTCGGGTGTACCCTTGAGGGCTACGCAAGAAACCAAACTGAACAGAGGAGGGAACACATTGTAGGCTCTGTCCTTGAACAGCGCCGCATCGTAGGTTCGCTCCTCCAGTTCGACTTGCCCCTGGAGAAACGCCTTTCCCTCGGCCACGTTGCTGTTTGCCCGCGGCATCAGCAGATATGGTCTCGTGACTACCCCGGGTTCGACCTGCGAGTACACAGCAAAGTAGACCAGGCCCAGGCCTAGCCAGCGCCGCCGCCGAAGCGACATCGCTTGGCTGCGTCGATTCAATTGCTCCCACAAGTTTTGCAGTGGATCTGCCAATCATCTTCACTCGCCCGCAGGGGCATCTGCCGCCTTCGAGTCACTGTCAACCGAGCCGCCTGGAGGACCGTCATACAAATCGCTCCGCGGCATTTCGATCTTGTCGTTGTTTGCGTCCTCAAGCAGCGTCGCCACGTCTTCTGGCTTCACCTTCTCGTGCAGTTTTTCGTTGATCAACAAGCACGGGGCATGATCACAACCCGCCAAGCACTCTTCGGTCATCAGCGAGTACTTGCCGTCGCTCGTCGTGCCGTGATCCTCGATACCCAGATGCTTCTTGCAAGCTTCGAGCACTTCATCCCCACCCATTACTTGACAGGAGATGCTCCGGCAGGCGACCACAACCTTCTCGCCCTTGGGATGCGTCCAATAGTGCGTATAGAATCCGATGGTGTCGAACACTTCGGACGGGGCAATTTCCAATAGCTCGGCGATCTCTTCCATCGCCTGTGGCCCAACGTGCCCAAGCGCTTCTTGGGTGATATGCAGCGCCGGCAGCAAGACCGCACGCTTGGTTTCGTAGCGGTCAAAGAAAACGCGAATCTTGTCCTTGATCGCCTCAGTCAACAAAGGCGCAGCCTCTTTGGCTGTCACCGGTTTGTTGCGATCAATCGTTTCCCATGCCATCGATCCGTCTCACCTCTTATCTGTGGCCTGCAGCAAAACCCTTTACTACGCCCGCATCTACTTAAGCTATCGATCCAGCTCAGCGGCGATGATGTTCATGGAACCCATCAAAGCTACTACGTCACTCAGTTGATGCCCTACCAGCAGTCTTTCAAAGCACTGATAGTTGATGAAACTTGGTGCCCGACAGCTCGCCCGATAGGCTGTGTGCCCGCCGGCGGAAACCAGATAAAAGCCCAGTTCGCCGTTGGCTGATTCAGTTGCCCCGTACGCCTCGCCCACCGGGGCTGAGAATCCACGGTTGGTCATCACCTGCTCAAAATGGTGAATCAGACCCTCGATACTAAAATAAAGTTCATCCCGACCCGGGAGCGTCATCTTCTCGTCTGGCAGCACATTCACCGGGCCGGCTGGGATACTGTCGATCAATTGAGTCACGATACCCAGAGATTCGCGAATCTCCTGGAAGCGGACCAAGTAGCGACTCAACACGTCCCCGCCGTAACTGATTG
>JAJDDP010000019.1 GCA_029260235.1 Phycisphaerae bacterium
ACCAGGTAGACGGTCGGCTCGGTCACGATACGCATGGGGTCGGCTCCTTCCGAAGAATCATCTACCGCATGGCGGGCATGGTCCGCCGCACGCGACCCTAGCATATATGGAGAGCCTCGCGTTGCAATCGCTCGATTGGCCAGATAGACTTGGGCCGCTTCAAAGTTCGAGACTAGGCATAGTTACAATCCATTTTTTTGTTTACTCACAATGGCCAATACAGACAACGACAAGAGCAACCCTGCAAAAACCGCTGGTCAGCGCGATCGGGACAGCCTCGCCAAGCGGGTTTTGATCATTGGCTTGGACGGGGCTACCTTCAGCGTGCTCAGCCCGATGATGGATCAGGGACGCATGCCGCGCCTCAAAGAGTTCATCACCGCAGGCGGCTCGGGAACGCTGCGCTCGACCGTGCCGCCGATCACACCTGCGGCATGGACCACCTTCCTAACCGGAAAGCTACCCGGCACGCATGGCATCCTCGACTTCGAGCGGTACGACGTACACACCAACGCCTTGAGCTGGAACACAACCTACTGTCTGGACCACGTCCGCTCGATCTGGCACATCCTCAGCGATAAGGGGTTCAAAGTCGGCAGCATCAACGTGCCCATGACCTACCCAGCCTCCAAAGTGAACGGCTGCATGGTGACGGGGTTTGAAACACCCAGCACCGAAAGCGACTTCACTTGGCCGCCCGATTTGAAACATGATATTTTGAAACGGTTCCCCGACTACTCGTACAAGACGCGCTGGCGCCGCAAAGCCATGGGCGGCGACGATGTGTTTGCCGACAATCTCGCCTACATCAACAAGAGCTTCTTCCAAGGTGCAGATCTGACCAAATTTTGCGGTGAAAAGTTTGGTTGGGACGTGCTGATGGTGGTCTTCAAGCTGGTCGACAACCTTCAGCACAAGACGTGGAAGTACCTCGACCCCCGAACCAGAGACCGCTACCCCGAGCGGGCTGAAATGACCGCCCTATGCTTCAACGAGCTAGATGAGGCCGTCGGTCAACTGCTGGACTACGCCAAAGATCATGACGCCCATGTGATCATAGTCTCGGACCATGGCCATGGCAGTTTGGAGGGCAAGGTTCAGCCCAACTTGATACTGAACCGCTGGGGCTATCTGAAACTCAAAGGCATCGCCGCTCGGGCAAGCCAGCGTGCCCGTCACTTGATCAACCGGCAGGCAAAGCGCAAGCAGGGCAAATTTGCCACCCGCAACTTCACTTTGGAAGATGACCTCGCCGTCGATTTCTCGCGAACCAAGGCAGCGGTCATGCACGCGGGGATGGCTGGGTTCTTGTATATCAATCTAAAGGGGCGGCAGGAAACGGGCATCGTCGAAGCTTCCGATTACGAGGCCCTGCGGGATGAACTACGCGAGCGCTTCCTGGCTCAAACCTGTCAAACGCCGGATGGCCGATCCATCAACGTCTTCCCGGAGGTCTATAAGCCAGAAGAACTATACAGCTGCTCGCGGGCGGAGCAGGAGTGGCTGCCCGACCTGCTGCTCATCCCGGCAGAAGCGATGGCTGTGGTGCGCAAGATTCGAGGCTCGACTCCTGTGCAATGGCTCTCGGCTGAGCGGATGGAGGGCACCCACCGCCCAGAAGGCATCCTAGCCGCCGCTGGGCCGGGGATCGCTGCGGGACGCACCGTCGATTCTGACATCGTCAATGTGGCCCCTACTGTATTGGCTATGATGGGCATCAACGTGCCCGACGACATGGAAGGTCAGGTGATACGAGACCTCTTCGAGCCAGCTTTGGCCTTTGAAACCGAGGCAGCTGTGCATGCAGAAGTAGTACGAGACTCTGCGGCTGCTGCTTTCTCAGAAGAAGAGGAAGAGCTGCTCACCAAGCGACTGATGGACCTTGGCTATTTGGAATAACAACGTCAATCTGTATTGCGAGTGACCGGCGCAGCCGCCTCTTATGGACCGATCAACCAGCAACGACCCAGCTGCATCGGCAGGGCAGCCATTCAAGGGAGGCTTGGTTCATGCCCTCGCTGGTGGCCTTGGCTACCGTTTGGTTCTGTTTCTGCTCGTTGCTTGGTGGGTCTCGCAGTTCCCCGTCCGAAGCCCCAAAGAAGGAAACTACTACTACCACAGCGTGGGGCGGATCGACTCACTCTTGGGCGACCTCTGCGTCAAGTGGGACAGCTACTGGTATCTGAATGTCGTCGCCAACGGCTACGTCGTGAACAGAGATGTGCAGGAAAACAACACCGCTTTTCTGCCGGCCTACCCCCTGTTGATTAAGACGCTCACTTCACTCGGAATTGACCCAGCCATGGCTGGCGTGATGCTCTCGGTCATATTCATGATCGTCGCCCTCATCTTCGCCTACCTGTACGCCGCGGATCAATTCAGTTTGACCGTGGCAGCTGCCCTGGTGATGTACCTCTCTGTATTCCCCTCGTCATGGGTGATGAACATGGTGTACACCGAGTCGCTCTTTTGTGCGGCTATATTCGGGTTCTTGTGGCTATACCACCGAGGGCACTTCGGTTGGTCGGTTCTCCCTGCACTACTCCTGCCCTGGACCCGGGCCATCGGGATGACCATCCTGCCGGCCATCGCCCTGGATGCCGCCCTCTGCTGGTGGCGGGAGAAGCGATTCCCCAAAGACCGAGCCCTCCCCCTTGCCGCTGCTGCTGCCGGGCTGATCAGCGTTTGCGTGTACTACGCATTCACCACCGGGCATCCACTCGAATTTCTAACCCAGAGCAAGCAGTGGTCCACGCAGGACATCGTGTCGGATAGTGCGGTACCGTTGGTTGGCAGTTTGCTCAAGAACATGAGCGACCCAGCCGCCCAAAGTTACCTGCCTTTCTTGATCCTCTATGGCGTGGTGGCTGTAGCCTCGGTCATCCAGAAACGTAACATTTCGACGCTCTTTGCCGCGTTCTACATCGTGATGCTGCTGGGCGTTTCGCACTGGGCTCAATTGCGGTATCTCCTGCCGCTGCTGCCCATTCATGCGAGCATCGTGTGCTTCGCAGACAAGCGAGGATGGACCATGTACCTCTTGCCCGCGCTGGCTGTGATCCAAATCGTGGTCACGCGTTTCTATCTGGACTGGATGCTGGTGATTTGAGCGGCGCGGATCATCGTTTCCGCCGGAGGATATCGCCGCGATTCGCGCCTTCGATTCGTCCATAGTTTCCTTCGACCCAAGCGCCCAAGTCGCGGTAATCAAGGAGATCCTCCGCTCGGGGAGAACGGAGCCTCTTCTGCTGGTCCACGCCCACGACCAATACATTCGGCGGGCTTTCTTTGAGTCGAGCAATGATGTCGTCCATCAACGCCTGACCTTGGCGGCCAAGTTGATCAGCCTTTTCGGTGCCGATGTAGCGGATGGCCTGTTTTCGATCTGCCCGATAGTACAGCTCGGGACTATAGCCCCAGACGAATAGCGTTTCCTTGGGACCTGATTTTTCTCGAATCAGCTCAGCCATGAGCAATCGAGGATTCTGCCCCTCTTCATTCAAGAACCTGTGCCGGGACAGTGCGTGAACCTGATCCTCCAACGGGGTGATCATCATGTAAGCACACCAGAGCAATGCCACCACAACGTAGTACGGCGGGAACGTGCCGTTAAGCCGTCTGCCCGTGCAAAAGAATAGATACACCCCATGGGCGCTGAGCATGCACAAGGGCGGGAGGGCAACTCCAAAATAATGAAGTCGACGGTGCGGTCCCAGCAATGCCAAATAGATGCCGGTAATCATCCATAGCCAGAGCATCGCCAACCAAAAGGGAGGCTGATTATTGGCGACGCATTTCAATTGGGCGTCGCCTGTTTGACGGGCCAAGCGGGTGGCCAGGGCGTGCACCAGCGTAGCTATGCCGAGGATCAGTGGCAGAACCAAGACGTGGAGCTGCTCGCGCACCCCAAACCACTCCGGAAGCCAGTTCGCACCTTCCTGGGCGCCAAAATAACCGCTGTTGAAAGTTACGATGGCGTACCAAGCAGCTTGGCTATCCGCCGTTGCCAGTAGTAGGCTAGCCATTAGTGCCACTGAGGTTACCAAACCTCCACAGAGACAAGCGAGGCGGCGTCCACCCGCTTGGATGGATTGATGCTTGAAGAGAATCAGCATTATCTGATGGCCTATCATTGCCCCGGCTGCGGCTAGGGCACTCTGCTTGAACCAAATCCCCAAGCCAGCAACGAATCCCACCCAAACGAGAACACCTGCACGTCCGGGCGATTTCTTGATCGCCCCTACATAGAGGAAGATGCTCAACAGTTCGGTCAAGACAAAGAACGTGCTGGGTCTGTTCGTGCCCACATGGAAGTATTGCTGGTTGAGAAAAAGGGCAGCCATCACCGTGGAGATCGCTGCCGTTCCGAGGCTATAGACGCGCCGGGTCAGGAGAAAAAAAACCAGCGACGTAGCTAAGACCGAGGCAGCGCACAGCCCGATGATGCCGGCTCGCCCTCCTCCGCCGATCCAACAGCCAAGAGCATTAAGCCAGAAGATCCCCGGCGGCTTGTTGTCCCAGACGTCACCGTAGAGCACGCTGCCCGAAGCCAACTGACGTCCGAAGCACGCAAATAACCAGGAGTCAAAATCATCCGTGCGGATGTGGGAGTGATACTGCGACACGACCAAGATGGGCAGGCACGCCGCTGCGGTCATCAGCGCTACGATGAGCAGGCCCCGCCTATGGGACCTACAGAGCACCTCGGATTGATCGGCTGCTTCGGGCATTCCTGTTGGTTGTTATCCGGGAAAGGGGTGGTAGGTCAATATCCGCCCTCTGCCTCAGCAGCAGCGGCCAGGACGGCGAGGGTCACAGCCACCGCGGCTGGGGCGCCGACTGCGAGCAGCTGAACAGCGGCACGCTTAAGGGATGGCAGCCGCTTGACAGGCCCCAGCAGCCCTAGGACCGCAAAGAAGGGGGCTATGGCAACAAGAAGGAAGGCAGTGCCGGGCACTTCGCTGAAGTGGTTTAGGTGGCCAATGAGCATCAATGCCGGCAGGAAGAAGCCGCCAACCACCACCACACCGCTGTCTACGCATCTTCTGTCAAACCAACGCGAACCGACGAGGCAGCCACCCGAGGCAGCCGCCAGCATGCCACTCATCTGGGCGAAGCGGGCGATACCTGCCCGCTCCAACACAACTCCACCAGCCACAGCAGATAGCAGCAGAACAGCGGGGATCGCACCACCTGCGCCGCACCTGGTTGTGCGATCCAAGACGATCCAGAGCAGCAGGACTCCGACACCCAGTGACAGAATCCAGATTGCCACAGGCTCTTGCCAGGCAGGCACCACCAACCAGGCTGCAACGCCTGAGGCAAGGATCCCGATGATCCCCCGCAACAGCAAACTCACCTTTGGGTGACAAAACGTGGCACCCATGAGCGTCGCCCAGACGAGGCCATGAAGCAGCCATTGCCAGCTCTGCTTGGGCAAGATTCCAGCCCAGCCATTTAGAGCCAGGTAGGTGATCCCCACGCTGACTCCGATTGGAACGGTGCCCAGCCAATCGGTGAAGCATGCCTGCTCGGCCAAAGCCGTTGCCCCACGGCGGCGCAACCATCCAAGCAGCGCGCAGAGCAGCACCGAAGCCGCAACGGGCAGGATCGCTCCGAGCAATGTGAGCTTTATGAGCACGATGGAGTAGGCCGACCCATTCTTGCCCGCGTCAACGCTGGTCGCTGGCGTGGTGGCATGGCTATTGTCGGGCCCCTTCGATGGCTACGGTGACCTCGACCTCATCGGATAGCGCCTTGCCGACCATGAAGTCCATCCCAAAGTCGCTCCGCTTGATTTTGAACGTGGTCACAAAGCCGGTCAGGTAGGAATCGCCCATGCCTTTGCCTGAACCCACGTGTTCGAGTTGCACGGTGATGCTCTTGGTGGTGCCAAGCAGTGTCATGTCCCCGGTCATCTCGAAGAGCTTGTCTTCCAATTTCTTGACCGAAGTGCTCTTGAAGGTCATTTTGGGAAATTCTTTTGCATTGAAGAAGTCGGGACTTTTGAGGTGCTTATCACGTTTGCTGTCATTGGTGTCCAGGCTTTTGGCCTTTGCTTCAATCTCCAAGGACATGGATTCAGGAGCGGCAGGGTCGAAATCGAAACTGCCCTTCACCTGATTGAATCGCCCATAACAATAGCTGGCCCTAAAATGCTTGATCCGAAACGTGATGGAGCTGTGGGTCTTGTCCACTTTGTAGGCGTCGGCCAAGACCTCGGATGCCCCGGCGGCTGCAAATATCGGCAATAGAGCCGTAACTACGAGCGAGAAGCGTGCTGTCATTGGGTGTCTCCTGTTCATCTGTTGATCTCAGGCCAAAATCCAGTCCCGGGCCTTGATGCCCTGCGGACATCTTACTTGGCCAAACCAGCCAGCGATACGAATTGTTCCCAGTTTCGAAAAATGAGCATCTTCCTGGTATGCGGACGGGGGGTTGGCCGCTCAACATATCATCGGGATGTGGGCCAGCTGACAATTCGCATCCAGCGATGCCAGAACCCGAGCATTTGCGGACTCTCCTGGTTTCCCTGAACCTACGGCGCATTTATTTCATGTCAGGCCAAAACATATTGGATACTTCGCTTCATCATGAAAGAGAACGCAGGCTTTACGCGCATGTCGCCACAGACGGCCGAAACATTGGCCAAGCAGGGCGACACGGACATAGAGTTGTACCTCGATGACGGAATCCGGGGGCCTACCCTCTACCGAAGAGCTGGGGCGGGCTTGGCTGACACCGATTATTCGCGGCTGCGTAACCACGGGGTCTCGACCGTGTTGGTGCCCTCTGATGACATGCAGCGCATCGAACAGTGCTTGGAGGAAGACTTCGGAGGTTTGCTGCTAGATCCAAGCATCGAATCCACAGCCAAGGCTGAAATACTCCATCACGTTGGAAGAGCCGTATCCAGCTCGCTGCTTGAGGATGCTTTGGATTCTGAGTCGGTGACACGGATGATCGGCTTTGTAGACGGAGTGGTTAATGGGGTAATGGAGGATCCATCCTTTGCGCCGTATCTGATGCAGATGGCCGGTCATCACCGTGGCACAGCAAGTCACATGGCCATCGTCTCGGCATTGGGTGTGTTGTTGGCCTCTGAATTGTACGGCAATGACACGAAAACGCTCCATGATGTCGGCGTGGCGGGCCTGTTGCACGACCTAGGTAAACTGCAAATCGACCAATCTATCCTGATCAAGAAGACACCCTTGACACCCGAAGAGATGACCCTGATTCAGCACCACCCCGTCGACTCCGTGCGCAAGATCGGCGACGATCCCCGCGTTTCCTCAGCCGTGCGCCGAATGATCGTCGAACACCACGAGCGCATAGACGGAAGAGGCTATCCACTGGGCCTTAAGGGTGATGAAATTCTGCACGGCAGCAAGGTGCTCGCCGTTGTCGATTCCTTCCATGCGATCACAGGTCCCCGCGCGTACCGGGAGGCAATGACCCCTGCCGAAGCACTTCGCGTGATGGCCATGCTTTCAGGGCGTCAGTTCGACTCCGAGGTCCTCCGCGCCTGGACTTCGCTGCTCTCACAACACCAGGCCGAAGTTTCAGCACATTGGGCAGTGCAGGGCGATGAACGTGGTGAAGATGAACTGGGGGCTCGCCATGAGCATCGACCCAGCGGAGGCAAGACGACAACTCCCAAGATGAGGCAGCCAAGACTAGACTGCCACCAAAAGTTCAAGGTCAACTGTGTCTATGCTGAACGCCTAGATCTTCTCGAAAAGGGGAAAGGCGGTTTTGAGAGCATGGTGAACGATCTGTCCAAGAACGGAATCTGCTTGCATACCGACCATGCACTCTATCGGGGTGAGGTGTTGCATATCCACCTGGAGCAGGGCGGAAACTCGATGTGGCTTGAAGGCAGGGTCGCATGGTGCCGGCGGAACACGCCGGAGCGAGGCTATCGCTGTGGCATTCGCTTGGAGTCGCGCCTCCCCGAAGGACGCTGCCCCGGGGCCGACGCAGCCTAATAGGAGCAGCCGCTCGACTGCCATCGCCAATTCGCCAAAGATGGTTCGCCGATTTGCCGCTTGGCTATGTAGTCGTCCCTGAAAAACCCCGATTCCACGCAGCGACTGTTCTGGGGATGGGCGACCTGGGATGAAATCTGAGCGGCAAAGCATGCCGGGAGGCTGAGGCGAACGAGTTTACGAGCAAGCTGAGCCAATTGCGCAGCG
>JAJDDP010000181.1 GCA_029260235.1 Phycisphaerae bacterium
CAAGCCATTCGCGCAGCGCAATCATGCGTTCGGTCTGCTGCTCCGCATCAAATTGAATTTTGTCGGTCCAGGGTGCATCTAATTGCTCGAGGTCTTGCAGCCATGCCGGCCGAGGGGTGCAATTATTGGCGCGCTCAGCAACGAAGCCCATCATTGCAGGAAATGATTCGTCAAAGGGGGCATCAACCCCAGCCGGGAACCATATGAAGTGGCCTATTCCAAGAGACGGAAAGTCCTCGCCCGCACCCCAGTAAGTCAGGAACTCTGTCTGCCCGCGAGTTTCATTCTCGAAAATTCGTGCGGCGATCCAATGGTAATCGGCAGCCCGCAACGACGGCAATGCCAGGTTGGTGTCATTCGTTCCTGAGACTGGCGAACACGCCGCCAGAAAAAGAAACAGTATGGATACCAACAACTGCCTGGCATGCCGGGGTATGCAAAAAAAAAACGTCATGCTCCTGCCTTCCCCGGGGGACGGGATCCGGCAGGCGCATGACGCACGTTCAGCCCACATGTTACTGAATGCTCAGCTCGTGGTTAGAACTGGTACTTCAGAGCCACCTGCAAGCGCTTTGGATTGTAGAAATCACGCGGATCACCAAAGCCGGCACTATTGACCTTGTTCTGAATGTTATAGCCCGTCTGTTTATCGAAAACGTTGAACGCGTCGAACCGTAGCTGAACATTGTGGTCCCCAAAGACGTCGAAGTTATGGGTGTAATTCAGATCAAGCTGCCAGTGCGTCGGCGTGGTCCGTGTACCTGCAGCTTCCGCGTATCGGCTCGTATCACTCGAGCTGCCCGTCAAGTGACGATAGACCTCCACATCCCATGCTTCCCATGGTTGACCCGACTGATAAACGAAAAACGCGCCGGCATGGCCGTTCCAGTCAAACTGGTAGGAGCCATACACCTTAAACATGTGGCGGCGATCTCCGCGCAGATTACCATCGCGGTTGTCCCAGAGCTGTCGGCCCGCACCATCGGCTATGAACGACGAACCAATGAACGAATTGGCATCATTCTCGGTCGTGGAGTTATCCTGATCGAAGTTACCGTAGTAATGGCTCCAGACGTAGGATCCGGTAACGGAAACCTTGTCGGTGTTGTACTCGGCCTCAAAACTCGCCTCCCAATACTTGGTGTAAGCACCATCGAGCTCAGCAATGACGTAAGACGAGCCGCCGATCTCACTACGGATGGTGCCGGGTGTTGAAGAGCTTCCGAGATTCGGAATGTAGTCATCGGTCGGAATTCCCGGTGGTGGCAGGAACCTGGAACGAGCATTGTTGTTGGTGTCTTCCCAGAAATTATCGCCTTCGCGATAGCGCACGTGCGCCCTGACAAGCAGGTCACTCGAGACTTCACTTGTCCAGCCAACAAGAAACTCGTCAATACCTCGCGGCTTCATGCCGTCCTGGAAGACCTTACCTGACGATGAGCGAACCGGGTCAATGGCAAGGAAATCTCCGTTAGCATCGAACTGGACGTCGATTGTGCGTCGCAGATTTCGATCCCACGAGGCCGCACGGGCCAGGGATGAAGCCGACGGATTATATCGAGCGTAGTTGATGTAGACGGAACTTGAATCAGAGTAGTCCCAATTCACGCCGAGGCGAGGCTGAACCATGTCAGACCAGTCAGTTTCATACATCTGATAACGCGTACCCGGTGATTGGGTGAGCCCTGTAATCGGGTTGCTTGCGTCCGGAGCCAGCCCTGAACCAAAGAGAATGTCATTGCTGACGAGCACTCCGATATTGTAAGTCCAGTCGCCCACTTCAATCGTATCGTTAATCTCAAAGCTCTGTAATTCAGCCCTCGAATTGATCGTCGAAGGGACTGAACTGCCGCCCAAGCCGAGACTCATCTGGTTGATTCTGGCTTCGAAGAAAACTTGATCGGTGCCAGAGAACTCATCTCTCGGCATCGTGATCACACCCCAACCGTTTGAAAAACGTGCGAGATCTTCTTCAATTTCCTGGTACTGGTAACCAATATGAATGTCGTGTGAAGAGTTTCCAGCGTAGATCAGGTGATCAAATCCGATTTCGTAACTCGTCCGGAAGAAATCCTGATCGTCGATCGTGCTGGAACCACCCACGGCTCCACCACCGGTCGCTACCCCATTATCGAGGTAACCATGCTGGTCGATGTACGGCTGAATAAATGCGTTGAACGCTGCGTCACCAGCAAACGGCTCGGGCACGGCGAAGAAACCCTGCTGATCAAGGGCGCCGATATTTAGTGACTGTCCTGGGGAGATCGGGAAAGTGAATAGCGTATCCGGACGAGCTGCGGTCTTATTCTCAAAATCCGTGACCTTGAAATTTAGCGAACTTTGGTCACTGATAATCCATGAACCCTCCAGGATTGCAATATCAAGCGTTGCTTCATCTCCCACAGAGGTCGTTCCTGCTTCAAATTCGTCGACACCGCGGTTGTTGATCGTGTGGTCCGATGTCCGGTAACTCGCATCCAGTAGAATGGCATCCGTCAGCGACAACGTCAGCTTGCCAAAAAACTCATCTCTCGTATCATCGAAATCGGGCACGCTGCCATAGGCGTTGGCGGAGTTGGACTTGTCAGATTCCGGCCGGTAGTAGGAGGTATAAAAGTACAAGCGATCCCGAATAATTGGGCCGCCGATACTCAATGTTGTCCAGGTTTTGTCTTCGTCAAATTCCTCCGGGCTATCGCCCGTGTCCCGCTCACCCGTCATGCTGGATGATTGCTCCTGGTAGCTAACTTCACCATGAAACTCATTGGTGCCGCTTTTGCTGACCGTATTCATCAGGAATCCGCCGGAGCGGTTAAAACCGACCGCTTTCGCGCCGCCTCGGACTACCGAAACTTGCGCAATGTCATGCGAGGACGGTTCAGCCGATAAGGTGCCAAACAACGGTAGCGATATGTCGACGCCATCGAATAGGTAGCCGTTGTCCTGACCACTGCCGCCAGCACTTGGCCCGCGTACAGAATCCTCGGAGTACTGCACACCCGGAATCAACTTCTGCAGGTCTCGGTATTCCTGACCGACCGGCAACGCCTCGATTGTCGATGCGCTTATAGAATTTTTTAACGCCCCCTGGCCAGTGTCCGCTACCAATGCGGTACCGGTAGTGACAATTTCTTCTATATACGCATCGGAGCTCTGGGCGACGTCAATCTTTGCCGTCTGCTGCAGCAGCACCGCAACGCCGCGCGTAGATTGACTGCCATCCGCAAAAGTGAACACGAGTTGGTAATTACCCGGTGGTAACAAACGGAAGCGATACCTGCCTCCGTTCGCGGTCGTAGTGCTTCTCGCTTGCGGTAGTACATCACCACTTGCCGTAATACTCACGCCGTCAGCAGCTGTTCCAGCTGCGTCGCTAACCCGACCTGAAATATCGCCTGTTTGCTGGGCGTGTGCCGGCGCGGCAAAAAACGCAACGCCTATACCAATCGCGAACCAACTCCAGACAACACCAAATGCACGCCGCGATGATGCTGGCGCGTTTCCCTTACGCATGATCATTATTATGTCCCCCTAGACATGGATGGTTTTCTTGACTATCACTGCTTTGTTCGGGATAAAATATCATCGAGAGTGGAAAAGTAAAGAATTATTTATTCCTGAGAGCCCGATCCGGAGTCATGAG
>JAJDDP010000182.1 GCA_029260235.1 Phycisphaerae bacterium
ATAATGGGCGAACAAGAGCAGGTTCGCTGAGCCCCCTTTCTCTTCCACGTAGTCAATCACGGCGTCGGTGACCGAGGCTGCTGACCGCTCGTTCTGCCGCGCGCCTTGCGTCCCCACAAGACGGTCGAACGTCTCATCGTAATGATCGAACCCCTGAGGGAAGTTGAAACGGCTGTCTAGCGCAAAAGAGCCGGCAAAACCAGCCGTATGATACCCAGCATCGTGCAGAACCTCGGCAAGCATCACGTTGTCATCGTGGACCACGAAACCGTTGCGCGGCGTGCCATGTGAGTGTGGATATTTCCCGGTGAACAAAGACGCGTGGGAGGCAAGGGTCGATGGCACGACTGTGATGTACTTGGTGAATAGAACCGACTCACTGGCTAGCGTATCGATCCGCGGAGTCCGGATCCACTCGTTCCCATAGCAGCCAAAGTGATCCGCTCGAGTCGTGTCCATGGAAATGACGATCACATGCCGAAGAGGCGCCTCGACAACCGGTGAGGCTTGTCGCCGCGAGAACCAGATGACCAAAGCGCAGGCTGTGAATGCAATGGCGACCGCCACGAGGGGCCTGGTTCCAGTTGCCGATACCCGCCTCGGAGTCTGTCTACCCATACGTCGATCTCTTCTTTCAAGAGCACGTTCCTGTCCAGGCAGCGTCAATCTGCGGGGGCAACCGACTACCGGGAATTCTCACTCGCCCATTAGCAAGAAGTTATCCTAGTCAGCCAAGTAGAACACTACAACCCGCGATAGACTTGTGTTGCTGTGGTTCAGATTCGTTTCCAAGAGTAGCCACATTCCGAACAACCACTTCCCGACGTCCTCGATCATGGCCAAGACTAAGGCACTGACTGAAACTAGAAAATTCGTTGAATCCAACGCCACCCAATACGCGCCAACTGTTCAAGCGACAGATCGTGGAAGTCCTCTGAGCCTTGCCCTATAGTGACGCATAGCCAACCATGGCGGATTCTCTTGAGATGCATCCACGCTGTCTCACATTGGGCAAACATGAGGTGTCGGCTTGAGTAACAAGTTCTCGATTCACGCAGCCAATCGCCTCGGCATTGACTATGAGGCTGAAGCGGCCGGTCTGGACCAGCATGATTTTCCAATCATCGACGTCCATACACATCTTCAGGGAGAACAGGCCGTCCGCCTCTATCAACGGGTTGCTTCGCTCTACGGCATCGGCTTGACCTACTCGATGACCCTGCTTGATGAAATGGATACCGTGCGGGCAGTCATGGGTGAGGCTGTTCGGTTCATCGCCATCCCGGACTATGGCAAGGTGAATACCTACGACCAATTGGGCGAAAAATATGCCCGGCGGATCGAGCGCCTTCATCGCCAAGGTGTGCGCATCGCCAAATTCTGGTCTGCCCCCCGCGGCGTCGATTCTGCTGAGAAGATGGGGCTGCCTGGCGCCTTGCGGCTAGACGCATCCCACATTGTCGAAGCCATGTCCGCCGCGGCTGAGTTGGGCATGGTGGTCATGGTTCATATTGGTGACCCCGACACATGGTTCGCTGCCAAGTATACCGACACCAAACGCTACGGAACCAAACGCTCCCAATACGAACCGCTCGAATCAGCCCTGGAGCGCTTCAGCGTTCCATTTATTGCAGCCCACATGGGCGGTTGGCCCGAGGACTTGGCTTTCCTCTCGGACATGCTCTTGCGATACCCGAACCTGCACCTCGATACCAGCGCCACCAAGTGGATGGTGCGGGAATTGAGCAAGCATTCCCGGGATGACCTGGTCGCTTTCTTCACCCGCTGGTCGGGGCGCATTCTCTTTGGTTCTGATGTTGTGACCCGCAACGCGCATCTAGGCCTCGCTGGTAATGATGATCGCGGCCAAGCCCAAAGCCCTGAGCAAGCATTCGACCTCTATGCGTCGCGCTATTGGGCACTGCGCACCATGCTCGAAACTGACTACGTCGGCGAATCGCCCATCGCCGACCCCGACCTAGCCATGATCGATCCAGCAAAGTACGACGAACTGTCAGCACCACAACTAAAGGGAAATCAGCTCCCCGACTCACTGCTCAAGATCTTGCTCCACGATGCCGCCAAAAATCTATTGGAACCGCTAGAAGGGTGATCCGCTGACCGCCCGCGATTTCGCAAGGCCTGCACACACGCCACTGCAAGAAAACGGCCTCTCCGTGCAGCGGTGGCCTGCTCAAGAGCGCAACCATGCTGCACGAAGAAGCCGTCATGAATTGGACAAATGGGTCACCGTCGTCAGCCTGCTACTTTGCTAGGGTGTCGGCTGCAAACTGAACCTCCTCATCGTAATCGAGCATCTCTAAGCCGAAGACAGCATAGCTGGTTAGGCTGGCCGGATAGTAATCCGAATCCTGATCGTCACCGAGGCCCTGAAGAAACATTTCCATCCGCATGCTGTGGGGCAACTGGTTAAGCTCCGACTGAGAGAGCTTGGTTCCCAGGTGGGTAATTCCGCCCCAGGCTGAGGTAACACCGAACTCATCATGCCAGTAGCGGAACCACTCCCTAGCCCCCTTGTGGTCGCCCTCATTCAGGCCGGTATTCATCATGATAAAACCAAGGGCGACAGCCTGGTTATTCATCGCTTCTTCAAACGTGTTCTCGCCGATTCGCGAGGGGAAATGAATGGTGGCTGCCAACCTGGTCTTGGAGAAAGCAGCAGCCCATATTTGCAACATCTCTTGCACGGCCAGCCCGTAAGAATCGTCTCCCAACAAGACGACCCGTCCGTTGTTGTTGACCAACGGATCCATGCCATAGTCCCTGATCTGCCCGAGCAAGAACGATTCTGCTCCGCCGTAGAAGTTGGGTTCGTTGGTTCCAACTTGCCATCCACCGACACGAATGTACTCGAGACGAGGATCGCCGTCATAGCGATCAGCCAGCGCTCCTAGGAAATCACTTAGATGAGCTAGGTAGGCTTCATCCCAGTAGACCGGGTAGAGCGGCAATCTACCCATCGGCGTCGCCACGTCACCAATTGCCCCAACACTGGGATCGTCGAACAACCACAAAGGCGTCGACTTATTCTGGATGGTGTTATTTCTTTGCCGGCGACCTCCACCTGAACCCGGCGTAATCTTGCCGCCGACCGCGATGAACTTGATGCCCACCTGCTTTCCTACCGCGCCGTATTGATCGAGTAGTGCATCGAGCACCTCCCAATCGTGTTGACCCTTTTCGGGTTCCAGATCAGACCAGTTAAACGTCGCTTGCACGCCGGTCACTCGCTCATCGGCGCGCACGATGTCAAAGGCGCGATCAAAGATTCCGTTGCTGTTGCTGATATTGATGAAGATACCCTTTCCTACCCCGCGGGTAGGCCCAGGCCGACCGGCGAGCTTCGCGTCCTGAAGTGCGCCATCTCGGTTTCGCTGCCCCATTGCTTCTGGAACAGTCAGCGCCACCAAGAGCGCCGTTGCAAGAAAACCCATTCTAAAACTTCTCATGCTTCTTCCCCCTTAGATTGTGTAAGTACACACATGCCCAGGCAGCGCGGTAGAGCGCCCACTCATGCGCAGGCACTCACCACCAGCGCGCACCAGAGGCGCATACTCGCGGCTACGCCGTGGGCGATGAGCAACTATGTTGTCTGGATGAACCTCTCCCCGCAGACCACATCTGCGGTGAGAGCTAGACGGCTGTAGTGAGTGTTCTCCGGGTTGTCCGCTTGGCTGCCAATACGCCGCAATTAGACAAGGCTTCACCGGAGGGGATCCAGCAAAGCGCGCACGTTCTCACCCATTCGTTCGATTGCATCTTCCCATTCCTTTCGATGTTACTGCTTACGATAGCTTCGTTCCCATCGCGTACCAGCCGGTGCCGGTACATGGAGCGGGCGCGCTGTGCGCTGAGGTAGGACGCTGAGGTTTGATGCTCCGCCAACTCAAGCGCTAGCGGCCGTGAGGCAGCGAGGGCTCTCGAGTCGCATTTCCAGACCGCAAGCGGTCACGTTCCCACTCCAAGACTAACCATACGATTGGAATCAGCCACAAGACAATACCTATTCTCCCTAGACGGAACAGGCCCGCATGCCAGAGCGATGGTGCCATGGTCCGCTAACAATAACACGACATGGGATCAGGAAAAGTTCGGTGGCATGTGACCACGCGCGCAACACCGCGACGCAGAGGGATTCACGGCTGGGGAGGCTGGGCAAGGTGGTGGCGTGCGGCTCCTAACCGGGAATTGGTCATGTTTGCTATGTGCAGTAACTCAAGACCTCAGAAGGGTCTCGAGCAGCTTCTTGTATTCGCTGCGCAGCTCTTGATAGGCTTGGCCGGTGGCGGGGCCTGAGAAGCCGGTGTGTACCTTCAGCACTTGGCCGCTGGCGTCCATGACGATGGCGGTTGGATAGGATCGGAGTTTGTCGATCACGGGTATAGCTAAGGCCACTGTTTCTTTGTCGGCTTTGCCGCCGAGGAGCAGCGGGTACTTGATCTTGTGCCTCTCTCCAAATCGACGCACTTGGCGGGCATCGCGCTTGAAGTCTTCGCTGATCTCGAAGGCTAGCCCGACAACGGCAAGTCCGCGGCTACGATAAGTGGTGTCCAACTCGACAAGAAAATCAGCGGCGTCGTGGCAGTTTGGACACCAACTACCAAACACCTCGATGATGATAACTTTGGCATCTCCGGCGACGTCTGCCAAGCTCTTCTTGTTGCCCTCGAGGTCGAGGTAGACCAACTCGTTCAGATTGGCAGGCCCAGTGCTCTTGGTCATCTCGTACGCGCTGGGTAGCTGTGCTTTGGGATCACGGTGGGCGACCCAGGTTTCATGCCATGTGTCGCTCGACCAAAAATCGCCCTGCATCATGCCATCGTGCCCTACGCGGGCATCAAACAGGAAGGCATGCCCGCCATCGAACACGGATAATTGCAATCTCGAACCATCGACCGTTCCGGCAAGGAATCTGTAGTCCCCAGTGGTGGTCATGAAGGTACCGGTTAGGTCACCGTTCTCGCCCACGGCAACCTGCGCCACAGCTGGCTCGTTACTCTTGGAAAATTTGACCGACCAGCGACCCGCGACCGAAGGCAACCTCTCTGCGGGGTTGGCTGACGAACGTGCGAAACGCGGGGCGGCGCCTGCTTCGGCGTGGAAGGTCATCTTGACGGTCTTGTCCATACCGGGGCGCTTGATCCATTGGCCATCCAGACGTGTTCCATCTCGGCTTAGCGTTGCTTGAATGGTCGAGTCGTAGTGATCGATTCCCAGGACCAATCGCGGTCCATCCCATTCGACGCGGGGAACCTCGATGCGCTCCGGCGAATTGATCAACCATGCCCGGAGGTTGATGCCCTCGTTGACAAACTCGATACCAAATGGAAGTTGGCCTCCCGGGCTGTCTAGCCAAGCCCGCCACGGACCTGTTTGAAGAGGTGGCTCCTCCGCAAAGGAGATACTTCCGATCAAGATGATTCCGCACGCGAGGGTGGTGGTCCATCGGTGGTTTCTGGGCCCGGTCATGCTCGTATCCGATCTGATTCTTGCGAGGGCTGGGTCAGTCCCCCATCTTTCCGCGCGCCCAAGGATGGGGCGCCCGCTAGGAGGCCCTGGAAGGCATGATAACGATCTGCGTTGGGGATAGCGAATCCGTCGAGTCGATCAGAACACCTAGCTTGCCGGCGCGGATGCGATCAGATCGAGCAGAGTTGGGTGCCCCTCACGACCAGCCGCTAGCACGGGTGTTGTGCTCATCGGTTGTTCGTCGGCAATCAAGGGCAGGCAGGGCTTTCCCTCCGGCGTCGAGCAGAGGCCTCCTGCTTCTTGGATCATCAGCAAACCGGCTGCGACATCCCAGGCATAGCAGCGCAAGGCATAGGCGGCGTCGATGGCACCACTTGCGACCAAGGCTAGATGAACTGCTGTCGAACCGATGTTGCGAACATTTACCCGGGTGAGCAGCCGTTCAATGGTTGCCGGTGATTCATCGCTCTTGACTGAAGGGACGCCCACGAAAAAATCTCGGTCGAGCGGATTCTCATTCACTCGCAGAGGCTTGCCATCCACATGCGCGCCGCAGCCAGCAACGGCTGAGTAGAGTCGGCCGGTCATGTGCTCGCGAATAACGCCGACAAGGGGCTGGCCATCTCGAACTAGGGCAATGGATGTTGCGAAGCAAGGAAACCCGCGCGTGAAGTTCCGTGTGCCATCGAGTGGATCGACCACCCAGTACGTTCGCCTCCCGCCAACAAGGGCAGGATCGACGGTGCCTTCTTCGCCGACCAGACCGTGATCAGGGAACGTGCGGCCCAATGCCTTGAGGATGTATTTCTCTGAGGCTAGGTCGGCATCGGTAACCGGGCTGCCGTCGGCTTTCTGTCGGTGGCTGCTATTGCCCCAATGGCTAAGAATGATCGTGCCAGCCTCTTGGGCGAGGCTGCAGGCGACATCCAAAGCGTGGTTAAGATCAGTCATAGCAAGATCACTGCAGCATTCGCGTGCGAATGGGTCCATGTACAACGAACCGCGCAGCCAAAGCAGCATTAGCCCGCGGGCAATTCAAATGGAAGTATGGAAGCCGGCTGAGAAACAGTCAATCGGACAGAAAAGCGCAGGCGTCGCCTTACCCGGAAAGGGAGAGGATTGGTCGGCGCAGGTGGCTATGCTTCAGCGTGCTTGGTTCAGCGATTGGGGCTATTGAGTTGTTCTCTTAGCACCCTGGCCAGCATCCCGCGTGATTGGCTGTCGACGGTGTGGAGGGCTACGTTGAATTTCTCTACGCGACGCCGATCTTCGAGGTAGTTACGAATGTCGGGTATCAATCGAATGGCGTCCTTGAGTACACCCCTGAACTCGCCAATCGAACGCGAATCCAGATTGGATGCACGCTGCGACAAGTCGTCGAACACGCGCTGCAACTCGGTTAGCCAATCGCCGTAGTTGTTCTCAACAGCCAGATAGTGCTCCGCATCAGCTACGAGGAACGTGCGGATCACCTCGATGTCGGCATCGGTTAAGGCTTGACTTGTTTCCAGATGCTCGATGGCAGTCTGGGCCTGCTCAGCCCACATCTCTTGCTGGCACTCGCGGGTGAACGCTTCAAGCTGATTAATCTTGTTCTCGATGAGGCCAAACTCGTCTGGGCATTCGTGGTCAATGGCAGTGCCCACCACCTGAGCGAGGGCGTCGATGGTCTCATTGATCCGGGTGGTCTGCGTATCGATCATCGAATGTTGCTCCCAAATAGCAGTTTCCGCGAAAGTCATGGGCCGGTGCCCACAGCAACGCCCCCAGCGGCATGCCGCAGGGAGCATCGGCTGAAACCGGTCAATGCGTTAGGAGTTTTGGGTTGGGTTACAGGAAAGACGGCAACGACCGATAGCAATGCACCATGACAAAGGTGAATCACCGAGCGGCTACTGAGCTACCTGGCAATCAATTGACCTTAGCGGACGCCGACGGCGGACTCGCCCCCAGACCCCTGTCGTCCCCATCGTACGCTGGCTTGGCCGTTGCTCGGATCGATCACATGCAGGAACCGAGTATCGAACTGAGCGTTGAGCGGTGCCGGCATCAACTGCCTGACATCCGAGCCTGTCGGCGGAACAAACATGCTGGCTGAGATCGGTTCGTTGACTAGCTTGTAGGTGAACTCCTGAAGGATGCGCGAACCGCTGGCCCAGTCTCTGTTGACCTGAGTCAATCTAAAGGTCGTTGGATCGACCCACCAGCGGGTGATGTTGGTAGATACCTTGCCCATGTTTTCCATGGCGAACCAGCCCTGGACCAAGTGTTGTGGTTTGCCATTAAGATCCACGATGCCAACATATTCGAGCTTGTTCTGATCAGCGATTTCGACGGCTGAGTAGCGCCCAAGTTGGAATGGATCGCACACGACGACGAATTGATTGTCTACCAACTTGGTGGGACAGGTGACCAGCTGCTTCCCCTTGGGGGTCTCGGTGAACCACCAGCAATTGTATCCGTCGCTGCCGATGATAAAACTGCGGTTCATCATGCTGCTCACGTCAGCGTAGTACTTCGAATCGCCAAGCAGTCGGAACTCGATCTCACAAGAACGGGTCGAGTTGTAAATCGTCGCGCGTCCCGGCGCGAATTGGGTAATGCGGACCCTCTCGATCAGCGAAGAAATGCTTCTTCGCGTCTCAGCCATTTGATTGAGCAGCTCGATAAGGGCTGCCCCGCGCGCCTCGACACGCAGCTGGGAATCGTGCTCGCTTGACAGCAAGGCAAGGCGCGTCGAATAGCCGACGTCCGGCACCAACGAATGCCGCTTGTCCACGCTACGAAAGCCGTGGAACAGAAGGTTTCCCGAGAAGTCGGCCGGCAATAGAACAGGGACCACGAAAGTGTTCGAGTCGGGTTCATATTGCACATAGAAGTAGGGCAAGCCATACGGATCCTTGCCTTCTTCCTCCACGGTGATGTGGTGAAAGTGATCCGGATCCATGGGTCTGTCGAAGGTGATCCGGACTGGAACCAGCCGACCGACCGTTGTGCCCGGGGCAGGCTCAATTCCAATCACTATGGGCGGTTCTTCCGATTTGATGTCCTCCTCGGGGCTGGTGTGGAAGCTCCAGGCATGCGTCTTGGCCAACACACCCAGGGCAGAGCGGAATCCCGAGATGACCTGCCCGTTGACTTCCATGTTCATCGTGATCCGCTGTGGTTCAGAAGGCTTCATAATCGCAGGAATGATGAATTCGTTATTCTTTGAATCGTAGCGCCAAGGTCCCATCGGCTTGAACGAACCCTCGCTCCAATTCAGGTTGATTGCGGTTGGATCCATGGGCTGATCAAAACGGATCCGGATTTCCGTGACGGGCTTTGCGTCTGTCGCCGCCCTGGCAGGATAGACGAAGACAACCTTGGGGGGTTCTGTATCCGGGGTATCGGGCTTTGTTTCTGGCACCACCAAAGGTGCAGGAGTTGAAGAATCGGCCACACTCGACTCCGGTGCGAGCCTCTCGAATGCGCTGACCAGCAGGTCATCCCGCTGCCCCATGAAGCTCTCAGTGTTGATCAAAAATCGCACCGTGGGCGTAATACCTACGCCGACCATCTCCCGGCCATTGGCGGCGTATCTGACTGCTGTAGGCACGACGATGCTAAGATCCGCAGGCAAGGTCACAGATTCGTGCTCAGTTGGCATTCCCGCGGTTCGCGAACCGATGGTGACAACTTGGCTGCACAGTTCCATCATCGAGACGAAAGCCTCGGCAGCGCTCTCGGTGCGACTACCCACCAGCACGCAGACTGGCTTCTCGTAGGTCCAAGGCCCGCGCGGCTGCAAAGTCAGCGGCGTCTTGGCCGTCAAGTCGGTTAGCCCTTCGCCGCTGCGCTTCTGGCTGTAACCATAAGTCAGTTCAGCCGCTGCGAATCTCGCAGCAATCGCGATGGCAGCTTTCTCGTCCATCCCGTTGCTGAGACGCAGGTCGATGATCAGCCCCTCGGTCTCGCGTAGTTTTTCGAGCACCTCATCGAACCGATTGGCCAGTTCAGTATCATTCCAAGAGGAAATCGAGACTATGCCGACGCCTGCATCTGTCTTTGTCCATAGAATCGAACGCCCCGCTTGGTTGGGTCTGCCGAAGATGAGGCGGTGGGCGCTCGGGTTGGTGTTCTTGACCTGCGGAACGATGAACACCGGCACAGTCGCGCCCTTGACCAGGAGAGAGATGCCCGGATCCCGAAATCTGCTCAACATTTCGGAACAAACCCACGCGAATTTGTGCTTGACGCCCGCCTCAATGGCCTTGGGACGAAACTCGGCTTTGAGCTCTTCCCAGTTGACGTCAGGCCGGAGAGCGAACCGAGCATACTTGGATTCCAAGGCATCACAAAGCTCGTCGAAGCACTTGGCCAAGACGTCAGCATCCAAGGCTGTGTAGTCTTCAACCGTCCGGGATTCAAATTGGGGCAGGTAGTCGAGAGTTTTCTTGCTCGTGTCATGCGCAAAAAACCGTCGCACGTTCTCTTTGGTGCCAATGTCAAGATTCAGATACTGTCCCGGCGGAATGACTAGCCGACCGTTGTTGTGCCAACTGCTAATGTTCTTGACCTTAGCGATGTGCTGCATCGACTCAAAGATGTCAGGGTTGTCGCCAAGCCGCACCGTCTCGGCCGGAAAGACTTGGTCGAGCAGCGCGGGATGGAATCGCATCCAGACATGGGTAATCGTGCCGGGTTGAGGCACCATGTTGCCAACCAAGCGGCCCTCGCCCCGCGGAATCACCAGCGCCCAGACAGCCCCGTATTCGCAGTGCCCTATGCCCAAGTCAGCAGGGCCCGTTTCGACGGTCAAGCGATTATCCACCGCATAGCGAAAGCTAGTCAGTGTGAACATGTCGCTGGGCGTAAATGCCCAGTCGCAGTCTTGCTTGCCCGTGGCGTCATTGATTCCGATCGTGGCTGGATACTGTTTCAGCAAATCGGCCCCACCCTGCTGTGCCGCGGCACCAACTGGGCAACTGAGCAAAGCCAACATTCCCAAGACCCGCATCACTTTGGTCCACCTCAAACTCGGCATCTGCATTTCTTGTCTTCCCTTGATACAATAACTAAGACCACCACCATTTGATCCATGCAGCCACGAGCTGCGATGCCCGCACGAATGACTTCTCCACCACTGCTCCAGGATATCCGCTGTGCAGCAAAATCGTCAAGCTACCTCGCGATCCCTTAATACCGAACCGTTACAGGAACGGCATTTGCAGCCCGGGAAAGGGCATCCACCTCTACCATCTCATTTGATCAGCCGCTCCAACGCTTCGCGGTACTTAGCCGCTGTGTTGCGTGCAATTTCGTCGGGCAGCTGTGGACCCGGCGGCGTCCTGTCCCACTGACCCGCCTTGATCAACCCAGTCAAGTAATTACGCACATATTGCTTGTCGAAACTGTCCTGGTCGCGACCCGCTTCATACGCATCGGCCGGCCAAAACCGCGAGGAGTCTGGGGTCAGCACTTCATCGATGAGAATGTACTCGGGCGTGCCATCGGGCCCGATAATCTTGCCCCACTCAAACTTCGTATCGGCAATGATGATGCCGCGTTCCAGTGCGTATTCCGCCGCCCGCAGGTAAATGTCAACGCTCCGATCTCGAAGGAGTGCCATGACCTCTCCACCCACTGCCTCAGTGGCCTGGGCGAACGATATGTTTTCGTCATGGCCCTCCTCAGCCTTGGTGGCCGGTGTGAAGATTGGTGCTGGAAGCTTGGAGCACTGTTCAAGGCCCGGCGCCAGCTCGACGCCGCAGACCGAACCCGTTGCGCAGTAATCAGCCCAGCCCGATCCTGCCAAGTAGCCGCGGACAACGCATTCGATGGGCACCACCTCAGCCTTGCGGCAGCGCATGGTGCGGCCTCGAAGTTGATCCAGGCGACCTTCCAAGCCCTCCGGGGCCCGCTCTTCAACGACCTCGATCAGATGATGGGCGACCGAATCGCCAAGCCAGTCAAACCAGAAGCGGCTGATGCGGGTCAACATTTCCCCCTTCCCAGGAATCGAGGTCGGCAAGACGACGTCATACGCGCTGATTCGATCCGTGGCGATCAGCAACAGCTCCTCGCCCACGTCGTAAATGTCGCGGACCTTGCCCTGCCGCCGAACCAGGCCAGGTAGGTTTGTTTCTCGAACGGTCATGTCATTCGCCGCAGTCATGGTCTTGGGATCCTTAGTATCGCTTGGTCTGGGTTGTCCTAAGCAATGCCGTTCTTATACTCGACCCAGGGCAGTCTCGCCCCTTCTTGAGGAGCAGAATCTATGGACCACAACGTCTACGTCACCGGGCCTATCCCAGAGCTTGCCCTGGCTGATTTGAGTCGCCACTGTTCCCAGCTCGACATCGGGCCAGCAGGGTCAACCGCGACCCGGGATGTGCTCCTGGCTGGATTAGCCGGTCGGGATGCCGTGCTTTGTTCGATTCGTGACCGAATGGACGCGCAGGCCATCCAGGCGGTTGGCCCCAGCTGCCAAGTGTTGGCCAGCTTTGGGGTGGGGGTTGATCATATCGATCTGGAAGCCGCCCGCTCCCGAGGGATCGTGGTGACCAACACGCCCGGGGTCTTGACCGATGCGACGGCTGATCTGACCTGGGCGCTGATCCTTGCCACCGCCCGCCAAATCACCCAAGGCGACCGCTTCGCCCGTTCAGGCCGGTGGGAAGGCTGGGAACCCCTGCAAATGCTGGGATTGGACATCACCAATAAGACGCTGGGGATCGTGGGGGCGGGCCGCATCGGTACTGCCGTCGGATTACGCTCAGTCGGCTTCCGAATGAAGATCTGCTACGTCGGTCATCGAGCATCAGCGGAACTAGATGCCGTCGGGGCTGATCGCGTCGATTTGCGGCAATGCCTAGCCGAAGCAGACTTCGTGACCCTGCATATGCCGCTGACCGACGATACCCGTCACTTGGTCGGAGAGGTTGAGCTGGGCCAGATGAAGGCGTCAGCTATACTGATCAATACGGCCCGTGGGCCAGTGGTCGATGAAAAAGCGTTGATCGTTGCCCTAAGTGAAGGCCAAATCGCCGGGGCGGGATTGGACGTGTACGAGCGAGAACCAGCCATCCCCGAGGAACTGGCCAAGCTAGAGAACGTGGTCTGCCTACCCCACCTGGGCAGCGCTACCATCGAGACCCGCCTGAAGATGGGCCAAATCGCAGTCGCCAATCTTCTAGCTGTCCTCTCAGGGAAAGCCCCGATCAATCCGGTATGAATGGCAGGCGTCCATTGGCTTGATGGGGGGGGCTGCCGATTGACAAAGTAACTGCTTGATTGGTAAGACTTTGTCAGTTCGAGGGAAACTTCACCTTTTCCCTTGACCGGCCTAGACGACTGGTCTATTCTGTTCTTGAAGACTGGAGGGTTCGCCCAGTGGCTGACCCCACGACTCGACAAAAATTGATTGATGCAGGCATCCAGGCGGTGCTTGCCGGTAGCTACCACGGAGTCGGTCTGTCAAAGATTCTGGCAGACGCCGGCGTGCCCAAGGGGTCGTTCTACCACTATTTTCAGTCGAAGGAGGATTTCGGCGTCTCCTTGATCGAGCATTCAGGTCAGCGGCAGGCTGAGATGATCCAGGAAGTGCTCACGGATCGGCGCAAGAAGCCGTCGGAACGCTTGCAGGCCTTTCTGGAAATAGTCCGAGACTGCGTGGAGGAGAACGACTATCAGGCACCTTGCCTCGTCGGCAAGTTGGCCCAAGAGCTGGGCAATCTGAGCGATCCGATGCGTGAAGCCATCCGCTTTGCCCTAAACCAGCGCTGCTCCATTTTGGCTAAATGCATCGCCGAAGGGCAGAAGGATGGCGAGATTTCGTCACAAGAGCCCGCGGAGATCCTTGCGGATTTCGTTAACGACTCGCTGGAAGGCGCACGGGTGCGCATGAGCATCGAACGCAACAGCAAACCGATGGATCAGATGATCGAGCTGGTGGTGGGATCCCTGCTGCGGGGCTGATTTTTTGTGACCGGTCCAGAAGCGACCGGTCGCCTAGATAGATAATGTACCTGCAGCGGCAAGGTGCCGCTGTCGCAATGATGAATAGATAACTGGACGTTTCATTCTGTCGCTGGCGCGAAAGGAAGTAGCACATGACTGATGCCAAGAAAGTTCTGTTGAGCCAACTCCAGGCGGGGGCAGGCATTATCAAAATGATGACGGCCGACCTGACCGACGAGGAGTACTTCACGCCGGTGAGCGAAAACGGCGTCCACACCGCCTGGGCTTTGTGCCACCTTGCCCGCACCGAAGACTTTTTTGTCTCCACTCTGACCGGCACGGACCAACTTCTTCCCCCGTGTTTGCATGACATCGGAAATGCAGGTGGCCCCTGTGAAACCGACGCGAGCAAGTATCCCTCCCGCACGGAAATCGACAAAGCGTTCGCCGATTCCCGTGCCCAGACCGTCGCAGCCATCGACAATATGACCAAGGAAGAATGGGATGCAACTGCCCCCGAGGGCTTGCCGCTGCCCGAAGCCTTCACCAGCAAAGGGCTCTATTGGGGCCTGCAAGCCGTGCATCAGTTCTGGCACATCGGCCAAATCGCTTCATGCCGCACGGCCATGAACAAACCAAAACTGATCACCCGAGAAGAACAGCCTGCCTAAACCGCAGCCTCATTGGGCTGCAGACGCATCGCAGAAGTCGAACTCTTCTGCCTCCTGCAACGAAGCAAGCGAACACCGGGATAAGTGCCCGCGCTCGGTGTTCGTTTTGCTTTTTTACGGCCTACCCGATCAACGGCGAAAATCCCGACTTCGGGCATCGCGTGATGATGGCCGGAGGGATGATCTGCAAGTTCCCAAAAAACAGGGAAGCGCGAGCCGATCGCGCTTCCCTGTTTGTTGTGTTGAGGTCTATCGGCATCGAGTGACGCCGCGCACTTCTCTGGTTACGGGGCAAAGTCGTCCGACAGAGTGTAGCCTTCAGGCTTGGTCAGGGTGAAGGTCTTGTCGTCGATCTTGGGATTGGCATCCAACTTGGTCAAGATCAAATGCGTGTGCCTGGTTCCATTGCCGTCGCGCATCGGCGAAATGCGGTCACAACGTCTCGGCAGGAAGTCCTTCTTGGACATGTACCACTCAGCGACCTGATTGTTCGCGTTCTTGTAATTGACCCTGATGTGGTAGCAGTCTTCGTCGCCGATCTTGACCGAACCGAGCAGCTCAGTTTTCTCGGCATTGATTTCGTCGGAGAACGGTGTCGGGTGAATGAACTCGATCATCAGCAGGGCTTGGGCCATTTGTCCACCACGACCCAAGACAGCTGGGTCCATGTCCGCGTAGACCGTCTTGTCCTTGTGCTCGATGAGATAGAAGTCTTCTCCGTTAGAGCCAACCTTGATGCTGCGGACCTCTTCGGAATCGGGCATCTTCACCTTGACATCGACGCACATCTTGCCGGGCATCATGGAATCGCCTTCGCCGGCGACAAAAATCACGTCGCCTTCCATTGTAGGCGTCTGCTTGGCTGCAGCACCCTCAGCGCCAAATCTGGCGTGGTAGCTGACCGTTTTGACTGCCTTGGCGGCTGCGTCCACTTTCTTAAGAATTTCTACGGGGTCAGTCAGGTCTCCGGCGAAAACGTTTGTGCCCAACCCGATGCACAGCGCTAGAGTCGCCATCATCGTTCGTTTCATCGCAATTCTCCTATTCGTGCTGCAGTGGTTTCATTCATGCCCGAAAGTGCCAACCGGTCAGCATACCACCGGCAAACAGGCGCATCCAGCCATGGCGGCTGCTTTGTGCCCGGGTCAACAACTTCCCACAACAATTGCGTCTCGCCTGGGAGCTTTTCCCGGGCAAGACGTAGGCTGTAACCGCCTCGACGGCAAAGAGATAGGGCTTTGGGCTGCTCCCTGAAGAAGCTGCCCAAAGCCCTTGCATTCGATCGCGCGGTAGCTAGCCAGCTGGCTAGAAGGACCGGCTTAGACTGGCCCGGTTTAGTAGCGGTAGTGCTCCGCCTTGTAGGGACCATCCACATCGATACCGAGGTAATCAGCCTGCTCGGCCGTCAGCTTGGTCAGGCTCACGCCCAGTTGCTTGAGGTGCAGGCGGGCTACTTTTTCATCCAAGTGCTTGGGGAGGAGATAGACTTGATTGCCGTACTCGTCGGGCTTGGTGTTCAACTCGATCTGGGCCATCACCTGGTTGGTGAAGCTGTTGCTCATCACAAAACTAGGATGGCCTGTCGCGCATCCCAGGTTCACCAAACGTCCCTCAGCCAGCACAATCACGCCATGGCCATCGGCGAAAACCCACTCGGCGACTTGCGGCTTGATGTCTGACTTCTTGATGCCTGGAGTCTTCTTGAGGCCTGCCATGTCGATTTCGTTATCGAAGTGGCCAATGTTGCAGACGATGGCTTTGTTCTTCATCTTGCTCATGTGCTCAGCCATGATGACGTTGTAGCAGCCGGTGGTGGTCACAAATACATCGCCCCGGGCTACGATCTCATCCAGGGTGCGGACCTCGAAGCCTTCCATCGAGGCTTGCAGGGCGCAGATAGGATCGATTTCAGTAATGATTACCCGAGCGCCCTGACCGCGGAGACTCTGAGCACAACCCTTACCCACATCGCCGTAGCCGCAGACGACGGCGACCTTGCCCGAGAGCATGACGTCGGTGGCTCGCATGATGCCATCGACCAGCGAGTGGCGGCAGCCGTACAGGTTATCGAACTTGCTCTTGGTGACGCTGTCGTTAATGTTGATGGCTGGGAAGAGGAGCGTGCCGGCTTCTGCTCGCTGGCACAGGCGGTGAACGCCGGTTGTAGTTTCTTCGCTGACGCCCCTTAGCTCGGCGACGACCTTGTGCCATCGCTGGGGATCCTTGGTCAACTCATCCCGCAACAGGGCATAGATGACAGCCATCTCCTCGTTGTCCGCTTGATCGGGATCGGGCATGGAGCCATCCTTGGCGAAGGCGTCCTCAAACTCGTAGCCCAGGTGGATCAGCATGGTGGCATCCCCGCCGTCGTCGACGATGAGCTGCGGGCCTCCCTCGGGAAAGGTCAATGCCTGGTTCGTACACCACCAATACTCCTCCAGCGTTTCACCCTTCCAGGCAAACACAGGTACGTCAGCCTTGGCGATTGCTGCGGCTGCGTGGTCTTGGGTACTAAAGATGTTGCAGCTGGCCCAGCGGACGTCGGCTCCCAAATCGACCAACGTCTCGATCAGGACAGCCGTCTGGATGGTCATGTGCAACGACCCCATGACCCGAGTGCCGGCCAAGGGCTGCTGTGCCTTGAATTCTCGGCGGATGGACATCAACCCGGGCATTTCGTGCTCAGCCAGGACGATCTCTTTGCGGCCAAAGTCGGCCTGCGAGAGGTCTGCCACTTTGTAGTCAGTTGCGGTCGCAGTTGCGCTAGTCATCGTATACTCCAAAAAAAACAATCGTTGATCGTTGTCCATCTCGTCAATTCCCGTGCCCCGCAATCAATATCGGCGGCTCCGGGAAACAGTTCCACAGCGAGCAGGGGCGCATTTTGGCGCCTTTTAGAATCTAGTTCGATCGCTTGGCGACCAATACATAAAGAGCGGGCGCATCGGGCGCTTTGTCGCTCGTTGCCTGGGCAGAGGAGAGCGGAAAAGACCGAACCTCCTCGAACCCGGCGCTCTCGAACTGTTGAGCAAGGAAGGCCGGCTCGAATCCCCACCAGCGGTCCTGCATCAGTTCAAAGAATTCCGTGCGTTGATGCATCTCCTGTTCGACAATCAATACGCTGCCACCAGGTTTGACCACGCGGGCTAACTCTGCCACCGCTTCAGGCGGCGAGGGAACGTGGTGCAACACCAGAATGGCCACGGCCAAATCCGTCGCCGCGTCTTGAATGGGCAGCCGCGATAAATCACCCGTTCGAAAATCAACGTTGCTAGTCTCAGCCAAGTCGGGCCGGCTGCGGGCGACATCCAGCATGGCTGGTACAGGGTCCACCGCAATCACTTGCCGGAATGTCCGAGAGAGCAAGGGCAGCAGGTCTCCTGTACCAGTGCCAATGTCGGTCACTCGCCATTCGTGCGGTAAGAGAGCTGCCAGTGCTTCAAACTGAAAGGCAGCCCCGAAACAATCCAACCGGATCTGTGCCCAGCGGTGCCCAACCCGCTCAAAAAACGACTCGGTTTCGCTCTGCCGCTGGCGAAGAACCTGAGCAAGTCGCCCAGCCAGCACCTGGGGAATCGGCTGATCAGCCAGCCAGCCCAGCACATGCCCATGCAGGTCAGCCACAGGATCCCCATTCGCCAGGTTTGCGGCGGCTGAGTAGATCACCGTAGCCCCCTCCCGCCGGTCCTGAATAAGCCCCGCATCCCGCAAGACCTTCAAGTGCCGGGAGACCGTAGACTGTGGCAATCGGAGCACGTCAACAAGATCTGATACCATAAGCTCTTGCTGACAAAGGATTTGCAAAACCCTCTGGCGAGTCGTATCCGCCGCAGCTCTGAAGAGTATCTCGCTAGTCATGGGCTAAATATCCGAACATCCGGATTATCGGATAGATTGGCGATCCTGTCAAGAATATAATCCTGGTATCCTGCTAAGGCGCGTTAGAAATGTCCAACCTTTGCAAAGAATGTCCAAAACAAAACGCGCGCAGAGGTTCTGGTATACCCTCTGCTCGCGTCCAAAATGTCACTGCCTGCCCGTTGTTTGAACGGGCTTCGACGCCTGTTCAAACCCTGTTCGAACGGCGTAAGTGTCTGCCTCTTGGGTCGGGTTTTCGCGGGCTGGGTCGGCCCGCGTTCCGGTCGATCAGGGCTGCCCATCCGGACGATAGCCCGCTCGCCTGGTCAACGTGATTCCATAGGTCGATCCAGTGGCGCAGCGTCCGCTCTTTGAAGCTGTAGCGGTCGCCGTACTCGCTGGCCAATTCTTCGCACACCAGGTCGCGGACTTCGGCGTCTGTCCAGCCCTCACACTCTGGCGACGGTCGCAACTTCCCCCAGCGCCCAACCGCCCGGATGCGGATGATCGTTCGCTGGACGCTTCCCGGCGAGGCCCCATGCGGATGCATGGCGGCCAACTCGCTGAGCATGGGCACCAAGGCCAACACGACATCGGGACGCAACCGACCCAACTCGGCAAACGCCGTGCTGAGGATCAAGTCCCTATTGGCCGTTGTGTGTGCATCACCCATGGTCTAGACTCACTGGCCGAAACGCGATTATTTGATCGTTTCGGTCGAACCTACGCCGGGGCTTTATCGCCTGCGGCGTTTGGTTTTGGGCTGACCCCTTGCTCTTCACAGCTAAGAGCGTGCTCCACCATCACCGGGATCAGGGCTATCAAGTCGTCGGTCGGGAAGTATTCGAGGTAGCTGTTCAGTTGCCTAAAGGCCTCTTGGCGGGCTAGGTAGGGGTCTTGCCACAACTTGAAATTGATCATCGCTTAGCCCTCTTCTTGGTCGTTCTCTTCTTGTGGACCTTGGCGATCACCAAGGGTGGCGATGGAACCCTCGACGGCTCGCTTGCCAGTTCATCTAGCATTAGACGCAGGCGCGTCTCCTGCGGAACCGGGTCAAACTTCCGAAGGGTGGGCAGGACCGCCGACACGTCGCTATAGGGCAGCCTGCACATGATCTGGCACGCTTCCGACAACTCTTGGTAGTGTTGCTCCGTGAGTCGCTGGTGTCCGGGGACCGAAATGTGAATCATCGGCGGGTACAAGTGTTGGGCCTCATTCGGCATATCAAGCCACCTTCGATGATAGTTGTTTGAGTTGATTGACCATCCGGCGGGCGCCTTCGACTCCGAGTAGAAGTTGGGCAGCCTGAACCAGTAACGCTTTGCTGATTAGGGTCTCTCCCTTTTGCTTGGCCATGTGGGCGGCCAACTGGGCAGCACCATCGCAAGCGCGAAGCCCACCGGCTTCGGGCAGGCAGGCCAAGGCTTGAAGCCACTGGACGCCTTCGGACGCGATGCGTACCGCCGACCGGGCAAATATCTTCTTGACGTCCGCGACGCTGAACAGCGGCTCGCCTCGACCGTTGCCCGACCGACAGCGCTCGGTCAAATCGCGGACCGGACGGACGCGGCTATAGAGCGTCGCCCCTTTGCTGTCGTCGCCCCGACCCGCCATGAGTTTCTGAGCAAGCGCAGGCAGGCCAAGCAACAACATCGGCGCGTCGGTCGCGTCGTGAATCTGCCGGGCGGTGTTCAACACGTCCAGGCTGGCCAGGTGGGCCTCGTCGATCATCACCAGGCGCTTGGACTCGCGTAGCGTCTGAGCGATGGTCTTGAACCTGGATCGGTTGTAGCGCTCCGGACGCAAGTGCATGGCATCAACCAACGCATCCAGGAACGCGCCGGGCGTCCGGCACGATTCGTCGGCCGTGATCAACATCGAGCCGGGGAACTCAGCCAACAACGCCTTGGCCGTCAACGTCTTGCCACATCCCGCCGGGGACCAGACCGCTCCGATGGTGCCCAGCATGACCGTCGTATGGGCGATAGCCTTTATCTCTTCAGCGATGGTGGTCCAGGCGAATCCAGACAGGACCGGCATATCCATTCGCTGGCGTTGCTCAGCCATGAACCGATCCAGCTTGCGCAGGACTTCGTCCCGCTTACGATAGCCATCCTCTTTGCCCTTGGGGTAGTTGCTGTTGATCACCTGCGAGACGGTGCTCTTACTCTCGGCGATCTTCTTGGCGATCTTGCTGACACCGAAGCGGTCGCGCCGGGGCTTATCATTCTCGCGGTCCAGGAACTCCCGGACAACCTTCAGAATCCGACCGACGTCGGCGTTATTCAGCTGGCGACTCGTGTCATCCATGACGTACCCTCGATGAACCCGGGATGCCTGTACCAGGCTCTCCATGGGTTGATCTTGTTTGCGGTCGTCGGTCATGGCCGGTGCCCTCACGTCTCGAAGTATTTGATTGGGTCATCGTGCGTGCCCTCCATGGCCGTTTCGAAATTCAAGTCAGCCAGCGACATCCCACCGACACCATCCAAGGCATCACTGTTCGCTTGGCCGACCACATCACGAAGAGACAGCGGGGACAGTTCCTCAGCCCCGACAGCCTTCCTTAGTTCCTCTTGGTGTGCTTCCAATAGTTCATCATCAAACGGCGTGTAGAGGACGGTCGTAGGCCGTTTTGGGACATCCTGATTCGCCTCGGCCGACAACAACTCAGCGGCCTTGCGCTTGTACTCCAAGGCGACGTCTACCGTTGGGGCAGCCGCCAGGTCGATATCTTTGAAGCGATCACGAGCCCGCTTGCGGGCCTTGCGTTGGGCCTTGCCCGCTTCGCGGATGCTCTCGGCATCGGTGCCGATCAACCCGTCGTTGGCGGCATAGAACAACGGCTTGCCATCCGGCTGGCAGAGCAACACGTTGCTGGTGTCGTTTTCGTCGATGTAGGCGATCAGTTCCTGACCACGACGCTCCCACAAGCGCGGATCGCGATGACCGAAGTGAAGCCGCACACCACCGATGGTGACTACAGCACCCTTGGTGGTCGCCTTGACCCGTTGAGGCCGACGACGCAGGAATACCTCAGCGTGCTTGGCGACCGCGCGGCGTGCGATGAAGTGTTCCTTGCAGCTATCCCGAAACTTTTGCTCGGGGCTGAGGCCGTCCAGCGTCTTGCGGGGAGTGAGGTTCTCCGCGTCGAAGAACGCCTGGAGGGTCTGTTCGTACTCACCGATGGTGGGCAGCTTGTGGGTGTGTTTTCGTATCCAGCCGTCAGTCAACCGGCTGCGATTCGCCGTCCGGTTGCCGACGTAGCTCTTGTACAAGTGATCATGCTTATCAACCGCCCGCATGACCGACTCGATGAATCCCTTTTGCCAGGGGCTTCGACCCGTCGTGTCGTGAATCTCGGCGCCCATCGCCTTGATCAAGCCAACGACTTCCCGCTGGTCCGCCTTGGCTTTACGTCGTTTCAAGTCGCCGATCCCTTGACCGCCAAACGCCTTGCCCTGGTCGATGCGTACCGTCTTGGCTGCGCCTTCACAATCGTAGGCCCGGCACATGGAACGGCGGATCAACTCGGTAGACTCGCTGATGCCCACCGACACGCCCAGCACCTTGCGGCTGGCTGGGCAGGCCGTGACGATCACCTGCGGGCGACACTGCTTGTCACCGTTGCGGCACATCACGTTGGCCGGGGTTCCGTCTACCTCCCAAACCAGCCCGGCGGGTAAGTCATTCTGCCTGCGATCCATCTTGGGCATGTTGCGGGCAGCCCATTTTTCCGGATCGAGCGTGACGTACTCGCGATAGAAGTCGGGGAACTCACGGGCCAAGCGCCTCAGCACCGTTGGATATGAGGCGCTCCAAGACCACCCGGGACCGCCTGCCTGTTCGGCACACTTCCCCAGCGTGATCCGGAACGCCTCCGCTACCGGCAACTTGAGTTTGAGCGCGGTCGCCACGAAGAACGACCACGCATCGGGACCGATGGACGCAATGTGAGCTCCATGCTTGCGGCCTCGACCCTCTGGCAACGCCTTGCCGTTGGCTACTGCCTTACGCCAACGACGTAGCGTGCGATCAGTGAAAGCGAGCGCGTAGTACGTCTGCCCGCGTTGGTGACAAAAGATGGCATCGGCCTTGGTTTGGCCCTTCAATCCATGAGCGGCCAGGTCGGCCGCGTGGGTGTCGGCATCGTCGATGATGCGACGGACCAGCGCGTCCCGCTGGGTATCGGCCTGGCTGGCCAATTCGGTCGGCGGTTCCGGTCGATTGGCCTTGGAGATGTCCAGGGCCGATCCAGCCAGGTAGCGCGTATCGAAGTGCAAACAGCCGTTGATTTTTCCCTTGGCGTGGTCGGGTAGGTTGCGGACCAGCTGGTAGGCCCGGCTCTTGCTGATATTGCGGGCAGCCGCTAAGTCCGAAGGTCGCGCCCACCCGGCGTTAGCTTTCGGGACGGTCGCGCAAGACCGGTCCCCGCCGGGCGGGACGCATGATTCGGGGCGGATGGTAACGCTTCTAGGCATACTCACTCCCCGTGCGGCATCTCCTGGAGGCGATGGCATTCACACTCCAGGAGAGAGGCCACACGAAATGGAGAACAACTTTCAAAGGCCCGGCAGACGGGCTGGGACGCCTGGTGTGCCATGGTTCGCACGATTCAATTACCGTCCGCCCGCTGCCGGTTGCTGGAATATACCACAGAAAGCACCTTGACGCAAGTGTAATAATGTGCTACACTTCTCCAAAGTTATTGCAAGGTAAGTAGAGATGGACCGGTCAAGCGACCTTGATACAATGGAGGCACGAATGCCTGAGAACACAAATTGTCGTGAGGGACACGGAATGGCCGGAAAAATCCAGAAGACGTTCTACCTCCAGAGAGACCTCTGCACATTGGTCGAGGCCCACGCGGATCGACTTGGAAGCAGCTTTACGAAAGTGGTCACAGCGGCCCTGCTTCAACACTTGATGCGCACGGTGTGGGGGGCCGATCCGATGTGGATGCCCATAGCGGTCAAGCTCGACAAGGGTGACTGCGACATCGCTGAGGCATTTCGGTTGATCGCCCAGAAAATCAAAGACCACCAAGAGAATGATCGATCCAGATGCGAACACATTGGGATCGACGTTGACAAAGACGTGGGTGCGCACGAGCGGGAAGATGATGCACACACTGCCGATGTATTCATGCGGCTAGCTGAACAGAAAGACCCAATCGCAGTGCTTCTGGAAGGTTGGGACCAATTCGGCGTCCAGCGAACGACTCGGAAGCCGCTGGAAGAAGGCGACTAAGCACAACCCGCCAAGGATGGCGGATTGGTGCCACAACTAGACACCGCGTACACGTTCAAGGATGGGCGGATAGTGGAACCGGACTTGTATCTGCAAACCTTCAGCGAAGCCCCAACCCAAGTCGGCGACGACGACTTACACCCCCAAACCCTGCGCGAAGCGGTCCGCAAATGCGCCGAAAAAGAAAAGGCCAAACGACCATTTCGCCTTCGCTTGATAGACGTGCTCACTCTACACGAGGGCGCCTCCGATGATTCAATCCTTGAGGTTGTTACGGCTTTGGTCGGGGATGCCACGAATCCCCACTGACAGGAAGTAAGAACAACCCGCCCACGGGGGCGGGGAAGCGACACAATCAGGCACTACGTCAATGGAGTGACTAGATATGCCCCTCACAAAGAACCGCGAAGTTGACCATCTGGTTGACCAGGAAACCCGCACCTACGCAGTAGCCGCAAGCACACAGATATTCAAAGGCGCCTTCGTCGGCCTGGCCAGCACGGGATACGCCCGTCCGCTTGTGGCGGGCGATCCGTTCGTTGGCATAGCCTATGGCGCTCAAGACAACTCAGCGGGATCAAACGGGGACAAGGACGTCCAGGTCTACACGCTGGGCGATTTCTCGCTCGCATTGTCCGGAGCTGTTGTCGGCGACCTTGGACGCCCCGTATTCGCATCCGCTGACGATACGTTGACCTTCGACGGCGACGGGAATTCATACGTCGGCGTGGTCAAGGGCATCATGGCGACGGCGACCATCGCCTTGCGTCTCGACGCGGATCGCAAGCTGGTCAAGACCGTTACGCATGCCGTCGAAAACTTGGGGGCTGGTGTGGACATCGCTGCCCGTGCAATCCATGCCTGCGATCAACCCGCGTGGGCAGTTGCTGCCCGGGTGATCAACCAGGCCACAGCAGCGGCTGGCATCGACGCGGGCAACACCTGCGTCGTCAAGGTCTCAGCATCGGGCGGGACCATCGCCTCCGAGACGTTTGACGACGTGACCGCGTTCCCAGCCGCCAACACAAAAGCAACGCTTGGAGCGCTGACCAACACGCAGCTACCCGCCGGCGAAGTAGTGAAGGTCACTGTGACGAATGGGGCAACTGCCGACCCGGGCACGTTCCTGGTCGAATTGGACTACGTTTAAGATTTGAGGCTCCGGTCATGCGCCAACATTTCGGCAACGACAAAATGCGTCGGCAAGTCAAAGCGCTGGCCGAGGCTCAGTATGACAACGAGCCGGACAGCCGCCAAGGGTTGGGCAAGGCCATGTACGTCGCAAGAGCCATCCGAAAAGCGGGGCTTGGCAACCGGACCCCGAGAACCGATGAATCAACACCCCTCCGACTTCGCTACGAAGATCTAACCCAGTCGGAAGCAGCAGAACTGCTACAGTTTTAGGAGAAAGCAATGCCAGTAATGAACACGGGCCTTCTAGAGAGGGGCATGAGAAACGAGTTTGGTGAAACCTTTGAGAAGGTGCCGACCCATTGGGCGAACCTCGCCACAACCATCAAGAGCGATGCTGACGGTGAGAAATACCGCTGGGTAGGGGCGGTCCGCCAGATGCGCGAGTGGGGAACGGGGCGTGTTGCGACGGGGCTGAATTCCGAGTCCTACGACATCCAGAACTCCAAGTATGAAATCACGATGGAGATAGATCGTGATGAAATCGACGACGCCCAAACCAACATGATCACGCAACGCATCAACAGCATGGCCACCCGGGCGGCGGCACACAAAGATAGGCTCCTCGCGAATCTGCTCATGCTGGGTGCTGAGGCCGAATCTCTGGCCTTTGACGGCAAGCCGTTCTTTGCTGCGGACCACGAATCAGGCAACTCGGGTGCCCAGTCGAACATCTTGACTTCCAACGTCACGACTCCAGCCAAGCCAACAGCTGTCGAGATTCAAGAGTCCTTCGACGAGGCGTTGGCAGCCTTGCTGACCTTCAATGACGACCAGGGAGAGCCGATGTCCTTGACGGACCGAGGCCTCTATATCGTAGTTCATCCCGCCTTGAAGCTGCGCTGGTTGGAAGCCCTGAAGGCGGCGTTTGTCGGATCAACCCAGAATGTTCGCGACCAAGTGGACACCAACATCATCAGTTTCCCATGGCTGACTGATCGGACGGAGTGGTTCCTGCTCAAGACTGACGAGGCGGTTCGCCCGTTCATCTTCCAGGATCGGATGCCCATCGAATTCAAGTTGGTCGGCCCTGGCAGCGAGGAAGAGTTCAAAAAGGACAAATGGTATGCCGGTGTCCGTGCTCGCTATGCGATGGCCTACGGTCGCTGGGAGTTCGCGGTACAGACCACCTTCAATTGATCGGGATGACGCATGGGTAGTAACGAACGCGACGTCAAACTTAATGCTTCCGTCGAAGGCGCCGACAAGTCCGCCGAGGACATCAAGAAGATATCGGATGCCCAGCGCGGCATCGGCGACGCGGCCCAAGAGTCTGCCCAGAAAACAACCGATGCGTCAACCGCAAGCCAGGACGCGGCTGGGTCAACCCAAGAACTGCGCCTCGAACAGGACGCGCTCAAGTCCGTCTTGTCGTCGATACATCCGGCTCTCGGTGGCATGGCCGATGGCTTGATCAACATGATCAAGCTGACCGGCCAACTCGGTGAGCAGAACGTCAATCTGGGTGGCATCCTCAAGGGTGTTCGCAAGGGCATCAAGGGCAACTCGGCCGCGTTCAAAACACTATTGGCTGGCGGCGCCGTCGTTGGGGGCATCATCGCTATCGCCAAGGCGTGGGAGTTGGTCAAGGCGAGCATCGAGGAAGCCACCAAAGCAACGACCAATTTCCAGGCGACGCAAGATGAACTGGCTGACCGTCGCCGATCCACCGAAGAGAAGCTGGCCGAGTCTCTATCCTTGAGCGGAAAATCGACACCAGAAAACCTGGAACGCGCCGTCAAGCTGGCGGAGCAAGCCCGGCGTTCCGGATTCGGGGAGAGCGGCATTTCGGCGGCTGGTATCATCGCCCCAGCTGGCGGGTCACTGGAAGACACCAAGGGCCTGGCAGCGGCGATTGAGCGCGGTCTGGTCGATCCCAACGACCCCAATGCACTGGAAGTATTCAAGAATGTCGCTTCGACAGACGAAGGCCTAAGCTCGATCAATGAGCAGGCCAACTTCCGGAAGCAAACAGCGAGCCATGAAGCCCTCAGAAAACGCGCCCTTCAGCAAGTCGAGTCGTTCGGTGTGGTGTCCTCTACGGTAGGCCCATCCTCTCAAATCCAGGACATCGGCCCGCAAGGCGACATCCTCAAGTACCTCAAAGAAGTCGAAGGGTTGACAGGCGAGGATGCCCAGGATCGAATCAAATTTATGCAGCAGACCAAGGCCAACAGGGAAGCCGAAGCAGGGGGCGACGCCAGCCCATTCTCTTTTGCGCGGACGGCGACTGATCCCTTGCAGAGCGGGGACTTAATGAAACGCATATTCGGCGGATCTATGGACCAAGCCGAGGGAAGCCTCGACCGCCTCTCCAAGGAAAGCCCAGGGAGCGGCCAACCGCTGAATATCACCATCAACAACAGCTACCCAAACCAGCGGGTTTACAAGAATCGGTCGGGCCTACGCGGTGGCAGGCCCGCAACTGCGGAGCGTGACCTTAGCGGTCGAAGCTGACCAAAAAGCTGGAAAATGACTGGAAAATTACACAATCCAGAGACCTGCCAGAATGCCTACCAGAACGCCCGTAACCCACGCTTTGAACTGCACTTAGCACGAATCAGCAACGGCACTTCGTCGTGCCGCACCACTGCATATTATCCACCATCACTGCAATTCGCGTCACCCACGGTTTGCACGGTGTCCAAAAACTTCCGCGCAGATTCGGCCCGTTTTCTGTCGTAACCCCAGTTGATTCAAGCACTTAGGCCCGGGTTCAGTTCCGCGTGTTTTTTGGACAGTCTAAGTGAAAGCCAACATATCCAGATCATCGGCGCACCGGCTCTCTAGGTGAGGCCAACCCGCGAGGTGTCGAAGTGTGATTCTGGACGTACTTGTCATAGTGCGGTTAGGCTGACCGGGAATGACTCAGATAGGGCGTTTCTCTATTCATTCGGTGATCAACGGATGGCTTGGCTTGGACGGCGGGGCTATGTTTGGCGTTGTGCCGCGGGCGCTGTGGTCTCGGAAGATCAAACCAGACGAAGCCAATCGCATCCGCCTAGCCATGCGTACCTTGGTGGCCATTGATGCAGACGCCGGCACTGTTGTCCTGGTCGATACAGGGGCTGGCTCGAAATGGCCCGCGGACGAAGCTGAACGGTTTTGTGTCCAACCCAACCCGACCGCGCTTGCAGATTTGCTCCGCAGGTATCACCTGTCCGAAGCAGACGTGACCGATATTGTGGTCACCCACCTCCACTTCGACCACAACGGCGGTCTGAGTGAATGGGTTGACCAAGAGGGAGGAGCGGTCCAGCTCCGGTTTCCACAAGCTCGGCATTGGATTCATCGCCGGCACTGGGAACACGCCCACAAGCCCAACCTGCGTGACCAAGCTTCATTTCTGGAACGTGATTTGACTGTGCTGGCCGAGTCGGATGCGCTGAGCTTCGTCGAGGGGGATGAGCCGGAGTCCACTATTCCGGGTGTCCGATGGCGCGTATCCCACGGGCACACGCCATATCAGCTGTTGCCCGAATTTGGCGGGCAAGAAGACCGCCTGCTGTTCATAGGTGACATGATTCCCACCGCGATGCACCTGCCCCTGCCCTGGATCATGGCCTACGATCTGGAACCCCTTCGCACACTGGCTGAGAAGCAAGGGATACTTGCGCGCTGCCAGGCGGAAAGGCTGTGGCTTGCATTTCCCCACGACCCGGAGTGCGCGGGCGTTGCCCTTGAGGTCGTGAATCAGAAGCCCATCATTGCCCAAACGCTAGACTTGGCTTAACCCACAAAACTTGGGACTTGCAATCACAAGCGGCTGACAGTTAGCCGTCGTCTGAGTCCGCCTCGAACTGATTTCGTGCTCGAATCTGGCCCTTGCTGAACCAAGCAAGTAGTGCCTGCTGCTGGCGTTGGGTGGTAAGCTCTTGCAAGACGCGCTGGCGAGACGCTGCGTAGGCAGTCTTGCTCATCGGCTCTAGCTTCACATATTGCACCACGGCCACCATGCCTTTGTCGGGCATTGGATGAACAAACAAAGGCTTGCTGTCTTCACTACCGCCGGCGAGCGAATCAAAGCACGCGGTGGTAAACTCGTCGGTAACCACGCCAATCGGGCTGACGAACGCCTGAAACCCACCGGTTTGACCAAGTCGGCGGCGAACAAAAGGCTGGGCGTTGCTGACCTTCACATCCTCACCCAGGGCTGCCTGGACGTCAGGGGCAGCAGCCAGGGCATCCTCAAGACTTTGCGAAGCATCCGTGGACTTGATCTTCTCAGCCAATTCCAGGGCCTGATCATAGGCTTGTTGTGTTCGGCAATCGGCGATCACATCATCGCGTACTTCCTCCAAGCCCTCCGGTGCCTGGGCGGGATTCACTTCGCTGACGCGGAAGATATACATGTTGCCCGAACGATCCCGGACCGGCAGCGATGGTGTGGCATAGAGAGCATAGAACTGAGAACGATCAAACGTCGCGTCTTCAGCATCTGGAAGTTCAACGAGGCCTTGAACGCTAAAGGCCGCTTGACCAAAACTGCGACCGCGACCCCCGGGAACATCCATGAACGACTCGCCCAACCCGGGTACTTGGGTTGCGTCGGCGGCGCTAAACCAATCGGTTGTGCCAACGCTCAGCGAGCCTGGGTATTCCAGGTTGGCAGGTACATCGGTGATCAATTCCGCATAATAGTTGGCATCGGCTATGTCCTTGGGACGAACTTTATAGCCATCTTCGCCTTCTTTAGAATCGAACCAGGGTTCCTCGGCCCGTTGGATCAAGTACTCGGCGATTCGGCCTGCCTGTGTCTTGGCCTCCTGCTTGCGAACCACACCCAACGCAGCCTCTCTAGCCTCGGCGAAAGTCTCGAAGTATGCACGCACAGGGGCGCTGCTTGGCTGGCTGGTGCTCTCGGTTTCTGCCAGTGGCCTTAGGAAGGCCGGGTCGCTGTTTCGACGATCCTTCCAATAGGCGTGGGCTTTTTTGTCCAAGGCGCGTTCGGAGATGCGCAGATTTCTCTCGATTAACTCGCTGTCGATTTTGACGAATTGAGTCTTGATTTTCGGGGGCAAGAAATAGCCGAAGGACATCCCAGGGCCTTTGGTTTCTTCGCGGTACTTCTCGAAGGTGGCTTGGATCTGCTCCTCGCTGATGGTCTCTTCCGAATCGACCATTGCGTCGGCACGAAAGGCCACCAAGGCGACCGAGAGGCGCTCGGTGCTGTCCCGAGTTGCAACACGGATCTCGGCTTCGCTGAGTTCCCCAACTCCCGTCGCTACGACAGAAGCAGACTGCATCACATTGTTGAACTCAGCCACAGCCGCGTAAATCTGTTCGCGGGTGAGCTCCGACCTGTTGGCCAACTGGTTGACCACGGCAGTTGCGCTGGCGTACTGCGTTTCCGCCTCGGCTAAGTTCGGTTCAAACCCGAGTCGCCTCGCCTCGCGGGAAAGCATGATCCACTCAAAGAGGGTCAACGTCTCGCCGCCAATGGATTGCCAGTTGGTTCCGAGCCGTCTCAGGATCGTCGTGGTGGCCTCAGCTTGCAGACGGTCACGCTCAATGATCTCGCCGTCGCGCGTTTGGGCCAGCTTGCGGGATGAGTAATCGACCGAGAGCATGGAGGTCAAGGCAGACCCGCCCAGCCAGACGATCAGCAGCAAGGCCATGAACACGGCTAACATTTCTTTTTGATACTTGCGGAAAGTCTTGATCATGTGTTCCGCAACTCCTTTTGTGGTAAAGGGTTACCGTATTGTCAACAAAGGGAGCCACTATAGCGTCCCAGCAGCCAAAAGCAACCGGTTTTCACTGCCAAAAATGTTGGGTGACCCGCTCCGGGCCGGGGAGCATTTTTGGGGCCTAGTTTCCGCCTCTTGCCCGCTGGGAGGATTTGGCTGGCGAGGGTGGGTCTTGCTTGGTGATGCCCTCGAGGTAGTTGTGGAATGCTTGGGTTTGCTCATCCTGGGGTTGGATTTCCAACGCTCGCTGAATCTGTTCCTCTGCTTGAGCGATTTGGCCGTTCATGGCCAGGGCGACCGCTAGATTGTAATGGGCGTCGCCATAGTAGGGCCTCAGCGAGATAGCCTGACGCAGGTGGTCAATGCCGGAAGTCAGGTCGCCAGCCCGCACCAGCAGCGCGCCGAGATCAAACTGGGCTTCGGGGAATTCCGGACGAAGACGGACCGCCTCAGTGAGGTGAGTCATGGCATCGCCGGGTCGGCCCGCCTCGAAGTATAGGCCGCTTACGGCGTAGTGCGTTTCGGCGCACCGGGGGTTGAGTTCCAGGGCGGCTCGGTATTGAGCCAGCGCCTCCTCAGCGCGCCCCTGCGGAGTGAGTGCCTTGGCAAGAGAAATACGCCACCGAGCGTCGGTCGGATAATTGGCTGAGAGCCGGTTGAGGAATTTTTCGGCATCTTGCCATTGTTGACCTTTGGAGTACAAGCCAGCCAACACCGCGTCGGTTCGGCGCATTTCGACGAGGCCCCAGCGGTCAACGAACTCCAGGTGGTTGATCGCAGCGGACCGAGCTAAGTCAGCCTGTCCCGACGCGAGATCCGCCAGCAAGGAATAGCGTTCTCCTTGGAATTGGTGGTAGCGAATCATGCCGCTGTGCAGCGTGAAGACCACCGCCATCGATGCAACAGCTACGAACACCCAGCCACGGGCTAGCAGGCGACCCTGTTTCTTGAGGAACCAGCGATTGAACCTGACGGCTGGTTGGTGCGCAAGACGCAGCGTCACAACCGTCAGGTACGCCAAGAGCACGCCCAGGCCAAGCGAAGACAGGAATGGAACCGCATTGTACAAGCCCCGGTAGATGAGAAGGGAGGCTACAAAGACAACAGCCATCGTCGCCTCTTCGGGCCAAGTGAAGTCGAACTTCTTGCGCACTTGCTTTTGGCCAACCGTCGGAGCCACCAGTGCCGGGATCCCAAACCCGAAACGCAGCGTCTGTTGCGGACAGGCGCTGACGCAGTCCAAATCTTTCATGCAGGCTGAATCGATGACCATGCCGTAGCGGTTGACTTCCTCGTGAACCCGAATGTGCGAGGTGCAGACGGCAGTGCAGGTGCCGCACTGCTTGCAATCGTCCCCCACGCGAATCCGACCCGGGGCCAACTTGTCCGCCAGCCCGAAGATCGCGCCGTAGGGACAGCCATAGCTGCAAAAAGCCCGCGAACCCAACACGTAGACCACGGCGAATCCACATAGGCCGAAGGTGAACAGGGTGACCCCCAGGCCCGGGAGGTTGCGCCAAAAATCTTCGGTGATAAACGAAGCCCAGCCCTGCCCATCCGTGGCTAGGTGGAGCTTGGGCAGCGGTTGCCCTTGCAGGCTTCGAGTGACTTGAGGCCAAACAAACATGTAGAACGCCGCCGCAAGGGGAACCCAGAGCAACAATCGGCTTCTGATTCCTGCCGGGCGGATATGGAGTTTAGTCAGAATCCACGCACACAGATCCTGCAATGCCAGGATGTGGCATCCCCACGAACAAAAAAATCGGCCAAAGATAGCCGTGGCGAGCAGCACGACGGCCATGAAGACAAAGCCGGCGGTGATGATGCCCAGCTCAAACGTGTACATCACTTCGTTGAGTTCGAGGGGAGCAAGCGTCTTACCGTTCAGCTTCCAGTGAATAACGTGCAGCACCATCAAGACATAGACCGCCCCCAGGGTCGCCGCCCGCCACCGCCCGTATCTTGATTGTTGAGGCAGCGACATCTCGGAGCTAGGCGTCGGTCGATCTCTTTCGGCTTTAGACGACATACGGACGCCGTTCTGAGATGCTGCACTGCGCATGGGGCTTGCCAGCCGCAGCGTCGCCGGTCATTAGAAGGCCTCCATCGCAACTGCCAAGTCCGCATAGTCTGCCAGATCAACATGGCCCTCGACGTCCAAATCAAAGATGGCAAGGCAGTCCTGCTGCGTGGTGGGCACGGTCGGAGCCGGCACATCGCTAGGCCCGGACAGACAATCGGCGAAGAATACATGATCGTCCAGAGTTACGAGGGTATCCCCGTCGAAGTCACCCGCCTGCACGGATACCGCCTCTGAGGCTGATTCCATCAAGTGGCCGTAGTCGGGGGCAGCCACATCTTCCAAGGGATTGCCGTGTCCATCCTCGGTCCACTGCTTGGCATCGACCAGGAAGCGGAACGCCCGGCGGTAGATCAGTCTAGCCTGCACGGTGAAGTCTCCGCCCCCCGGCGGCAACTCGAATGTGTAGTTGGTCACGTCGGTGTCCAACGCAGCGATGCGATTATCAAAGACGATCCCGGCTGCGTCGGTGAAGAAGGTCGGGCTGTTCATCGATGCGTCGTGGTTGACCTTGGCATAGAACTTCCCGGGAAGGCCCGCATAGTACCCCTGGGCGGGATCCCCGATTCCACCGAGGTCATGCACGGTCTGTGGACCGGTTTGGGTTAGAGGTTGCCCGTCAGCGTCGCGCGAGACTTCGACCAGAAGGATCATGTTTCGCACGGTGACACCAGTCGGAACGTGATGGCCTGTCAGGGAATTATCGAGGGTGACCTCGACAGAGACCGTCCCGCCGATTCGATCAGTTTGGGCGGTTAGGGTTACGGCATTCTCGAGATACAGGGCAGTCGTACCTTCGATGGTGTGCGACCGAATCGACCCAACAGGCCGAACCAGTGGCGGGAACAGGATGTTGCAAAATGCGGTTGCATCGGTCGGCGGCATGTGGCAATCGACGCAGGTGGCGTACATGGGTGATTCGCTGTCCCCATAGGGGGATTCCGCCCACTCGGTGTAGGTCGGCTCAGAGGTAATCCCCGCGAAGCTGTGGTCCTCGTCTGGATCGTTCTTATCCTGATGGCACAGTCCGCACACCTCAGCCACCAATTGCGGCTGATAGGATGGCATCATCATTTCCTGCACGAAGAAATCAGTGTCGCCCTGAACACCGTATTGAACTTGATCAGGGTAGTAGGGCCTCGTGAACGTCATCGCTCCAGGGAAGATGCCGGGGTAGTTAATCTTGCTTACATCAACGTCGGCGATCTTGTGACACGCTTCACAAGAGATCCCATGCATAGCTGATTCGGAGGGATAGTCAGGATCGGTAGGATTATTCATCCGGGTGAATGGTGTCTCAACCCACATCTCGGGCTGATGGCAAGCGCCGCACTCGGAATTGGAGTTGGTGCCGGCATAGATCGAATCCCGCGTGTAGACGAAGCCGCCCATCCCACCGGGAGTTCCCGTGCCGTTGTAGATATCATGCACCCAGGTGTTCAGTCCAGCCAAGGACATCGGCGAGTCAAACCATTCAAGATACTGGTTGAGGTGGCAGCCCGAGCAGTTGTTCGGGGCGACGATGGAGTATTCTGGATTGTCGGGCTGACCGATCGGATCGAGGTAGATGTCTGCGGCAACTGCCGGGGCATCGACAAGGACTGAGGCGTTGAAGTACCCCTTGGACGCCCCTACGATGACCAAGTCGGTCCCATCTGAGATAACGAGCGTATAGTTGCCACCGGCTTGGGTTGTCGTGAAGATGCCTGAGGCTTGCAGTGAGACCCGTGCCCCTACAATGGGCGTGTTGGATCCCAGCTCACGAACAACACCCGTAACGTCCGCACTCGTAGTGCTGACCCATAGTGCCAGCGGAACAAGAACGACGATCAAAGCAGCCGGTGAACCTCTCATGGTGATCCCCTCTCGATGAATGCATGGGAACTTCGGTTACAAGTCTGGGCACTCCACAGCACGATATGTTGTATGTCTCTTGAGGGGCTGGGCATCCGTCGGTGTGCGCAAGGACAGAGTGACAGTTGGCCTGTATCCCCTCCGAGTCAGCAATGGATCGGCCAGTTCCGGGCAAAGCGCCACGAGCTGATCCTGCGAGCCATCGCCCGAACAGACTAGTTGCCTATCAATATATCGATATATCCGCAATAGTCAACCAAAACCCTTGCTCAGGGGCCGGCAGAGGACGAAACTAAGCTGATATGGGACTGAATCTGATACGGTTCACGAATGAAATCTGCGCGAAGTTCAGCGTCTGTTCGGGTTGCGCGATGCCCGCGGGTATGCCATGCTCGGTTGTCCACATAGGAGGCCAAACACCTTGGATCGAGCGCACCTGGGATGGTGATGTTGAATCCAGTCGGCAAGCGATCAAATCTTGACGTTCATGAACGGCTTTACAATTAGGGCTGCGATGATGGAAATGACCAGGAACCATACGACCCACCACGTCGAGCCGTAGAGAATCGAATCAATCGAACCTAGCTGCATGGAGATGCCTTGAACCACCGATTCCTTGGATAACGGTTCTTCGCAGGGATAGAGCAAGCTATCCAACAGCGAACCGTTGTGCCGCAAGGGGCTGACTCGGTCCATTGGGTTTCCTACCACAATCTCTTTGGTGATCTTCTTGCCGCCCACTAGAAAATCGACGACGTGCCGGCCCTGCTCCACCCCTTCCACATTCCAGGATACTTGATGGCTGTCCAGGCTGCGGACACGATCTTTGAGCAGCAAACCTGTACCGAAGTCGGGTTTAATGTCCAAGACCGAGTCGGGCAGTTCGTCGTTGACGGTGATGGTGAGCACGCCCCGTTCGCCGATGGCGAGGGGACGCCACTCCTGACGGGCGGCTATTTGTGAACAAACCATGACCATGGGGATCAACATGACCAGTAGCGGGGGGATCATCAGGAGCTGCAGTTTGAACGCTCCAGCGAGCACACGGAAGAACGAGGCGAACATCACCGGAAGTTCATCCTTGTAGAGCTTGATAGCCAGCAGATTCGCCTTGATGCGATCTTTGACCAACTCGATCGCTGACTGGCTGGAGCAGTACTTGATCACCACCAGTGCCAGCACACCGAAGACAGCGGAGAGGATAAACAGAGGGGCAGCCGGGTGGATGGCGGTCAGCACAGCGTAAACCGCATCGAGAACGGCAGTCAGGATGGCGTTAATGGTCCACATGGTTGGTCATCTGCTCAATAGGCCCTCAGCCGGCTGCTGCTGGAGCATTGCGGTTCTTGGACGAACCGTTGATCAGTGAAGTCTACTCCAAATATCCAAGCCCGCGCAGGCGTTCGGTGATATCTTCGTTGTCCTCTGGGTTTTCAAGGACCTGCAATTCTTTTTCGATCATGTGGATGATGAACTCGTCGGCAGATGCATAGCCGGCTACTTCGGCTACTTTCTTGACTCGTTCGTACAGATCGTTTTCCAATTTGATTTTCTGTGCCATGATTCGTCACTCCAAACTGCAGGATCGCCGGTCACTTCGTCGAAGTCGGCGTCCTCACAAAAACGTTCGATCCTTCCATCGCTTTGGGGATGGTCAACTCAAATTCGGTCAAGATGGTCGGGGCAACATCCAGCAGGGTCGGTTCTTCATGCAACAAAGGCCTGGTGGAGAACATCACCCCGGGGACCAGATCGGTGGCTATGCAGTGGTCAGCGTTCCAGGCGGATTTGTTGTTGCTCATGATGGTCTTGTCGTAGCTGCCCAGTCCAGCCGACCAACTCCCCCGGAAGCTGCGATGATAGCCGATTTGCAAGTCCGGTCCGATGGAGACATTTGGCCCGTTATATATCCGGTCGGCTTGGTAAACCTCTTTGATGACCAACTTGCCCGACTCTGGATCCTTGTATTTCAAAAGCTTGTCTGTGATTTCGTCCATGAGGGCCTGCTTGGTCTCTGCCGGCACGATGCCATCTCGTTCGCGCCCGTGCAGGTTGATGTATAGGCCATTGATGCCCATGGCGTATGCCTTGGTCTTGGCAAAATCAAAGTTGATAGGAATGCTCGGCGCCGATGGGTAAGCCATCGCGGCATAACCGTTTTCTTTGAGCCAGTTATTGGGATTAAATTGGCGGCGGAAGCTGTCGAAGCCGTGATCGGAAATCACCACTACCGTAGCATCCGGGAACCGCTTGATGGTCTTGGCGATCAATGCATCGGCCTCTTCGTATACCTTGGCAACGGCGCCGACGAATTGGGCGCGATCATCGTCACTAACGCCGGGATGCTCTGGATCGTCCACCCCCCAAAATAGGTGGCCTACCTGATCTGTGCTGCCAAAATAGAAGAACAAAAACCCGTCCTCGAAGTGATCGAGGGCGAAGTCAAACATAGTCTCGCGTTCTTGAAGGACGAGATCCGCCTGCTGCAGGAATTCTTCGCGGGTCAGGATCCCGTTGGTGAGGGCTTTGGTATCCTCGGGCAATCCCTGGGTGTAATGTCGCCCAATGACCTCAGCCACTTCAGCCGCAAAATCATCCGGCTGGGAAATGGGCAGCGACGGGTCTAGCGGGTCGATATTCAACGGTGAGACATATAGCTGGAAGACGGGCCTGACCTGCTTGAGATAGAACCGGCAGATGGCCTTGGCCGTTGGAAGAATGGGAGCGTCAAGTCCAGGTATCGACGGACCCATCCCAAACTCAACTGGATACCACTCCGACCAATCTCCTTCGGACAGCACAATCTCCTGATCGGCCCAGACCAGCCGTGCCGTTGGATCGGTGGGGTCGCGATAAATAGTCAGGGCTGTTTCTGTGTCAACGGTGTCATGCTTCTTGCCATCAGGGCCTCTTAAATCCAACGTGCTGTCCGGCGGGCCGAAGAAGGCTGTCTTAGCCAGGTCGTTGATGAAGGTCACGCTGTAAGCTTTGCCGCCCCCGCCGGTGATCTTCTTGGGAAACAGTTCTTCGGTATACCAGGAGAACTCACCGTTGGTGCCGCGAATGTCAGGGGTTCCCATGTCAGAGAGGCACTGAAATTTGGCCCCCTTTGAGGGCGTGGGGGGATAGTTGGCGGGCATTCGATAGATTTGCGTGGGGATGCCGCCTTCGGTCAGAGACTCCCAGAAGGGTACGCCCTTGCGGAGGTTGACTATTTCACCCCCTGCCAATGCGAACCGGTACTTGCCCATCGTGATGGCTTCGGGCAGTACCGCATTGTACCAAGCGACCGCTTCCCTCGTGTCAGAGGTCGAGGCGTAAGGTACATAGTCATCAGGGCTGCGGTGGATGAAATCGAAGATGCCATGCTTACCCGGATTGGTTCCGGTGATGATGCTTGACCAGGCCACCGGACTCTGCGGCGGCGTCGAGGTGCCCAAAGGTCGAAAGCCGCCCGCATCGCGCATCTTAGCCAAGGTGGGCAGCCGCCCCTCGTTCATCATTTGTTCGCAGAGCACCGGATCCATGCCGTCGAAACCCAGGACGATCAGTTGCCTGCCTTGCGAGCGATCATCCTCGCAGCCGGCCATCCATGCAGATAGGCCGCCGGCGATCATGACGAGCAAAAAAGGGATTGAGCGTCGGTGCCTGGGATTCACGAAGCGGGTTCCATCGCTGGGGTGGCAGAGCCACGGCCGTTGCTGCCGGCTACGGTGAGCGGTCGTCCGTCCATGTGGCTGGGGACATCCACGCCGAACAGTTTGAGCGTCGTTGGCCCAAGATCCATCAGCCGCGGCGCCTTGTCCACGATCTTCCGGCTGCAGAGTAATACACCGGGCACGATCCGCGGGTCCAGGCAGTGATCGCCGCTCCAGGCTTTGTTGTTGTCGTGGAAGACGGTGTCGGTGATTTTCCCCACGGCTGTGTCCCACCCGACGCGATAGCCGTCGTTGTATCCGGGGATCAGATCCGGCGCCTCTTCTGTATAAGGCCCGGAGTATACCTTCCGCGTGTTGAAGACTTTGTTGATGGCGATCTCACCCGTCTTAGGATCTCTAAGGCCATCCATTTTCTGGCAAATTTCGTCGCGAAGGGCGGCTGCATCTGAAGGCTCGACAATGCCCTGAGCTTCTCTGCCCTTGACGTTCAGATAGATGCCAGCCAACCCCAGTGCGAAGGCCTTGGTCTTGGAGAAATCAACTGAGGCTAGGTACTTCTCTTGCGGATCGGCGTTTTCTTTGAGCACCAAGTAGCCGTTGTCGATCAACCAGCGGTTCAGGTCGATGCCGCGCCGAAACGAAGCGAAGCCATGATCTGAGATGACGGCTAGCACCGTACCTTTATCCTGGCAAAGGCTCATGGTCTCGCCGACCAGCTTGTCCATACGCACATACAGATCACGGATCGCCTGGCGATTCTGACGTTCGGATTGTCCTTTGTGGGCAGGGTGCTTGGGGTCGATGTAACGCCAGAACATGTGCTGGATGCGGTCGGTGCCGTCGAATACGCAGCAGACCAGACCGCGTTTGGTCTTGCTCAGCGCATCGAGGAACATCTTCTCTCGTTCTTCATCCGCTTCGGTGCATTGGTGCAGGAAGTCGGGGTCTTCCAGGATTTTTTCATTGTGTGCCCAGGTGTCCTCAGCCAATCCCAGGGTTGCATAGAGTCCCTGCTGCTTGGCTAGATAAATACTGTAGACGGTGGGGTGGGCAATAGGCATCGCCGGCTCAGCCGGGTCAATTTGAATGGGGGTCACATACAGCTCGAAGCCCGGCTCAGTCTTCAAGAGCAGGAACTGGCAGATGCCATGTACCTTCTTGCGGAAGCCGCCGTTGAAAGTAACCGGAACCCAGTCGGTATATTCTTGAACAACCAGGTCGCGCGTCTCCTTGCCGACTTTGAGCGTGGCTTTGTCCTTGGCTGTGATCGTCACCGTGAAGGGAGCCTTCAGCGTGCGCTTTCCCTGGCCTGTTTCGATGTCTGGGCCAACTAGATGCGAATCGACACGATCTCCTGCACGCTCGACGCGGATCTGCTCGCCACCGGTATGTTCGTGGCCGTCGCTGTCCGCGGTCGTGTAGAACGAAAACGTGCCTTGGCTGCCGCGAAGGTCTGGCACGCACATGGCTGATAGGAGAACACCGTGGAATTTCTCGGGCGGAAAGGTAATGGGAACCCTGATGACGCTGCTGAAAATCCCGTGGTCACCCAGAATGTTCCAGAACGGCACGCTCTTACGCAGCAAGCGAACCGACGGCTTCTTGCCGCCGCTGATCTGGACCGAGGAGAGTGACGGCATGTAGTTGCGCTTGTCCCGCGTCAAGAAGTCATAGATGTTGTGTTTTCCCGGGTTCACCCCGGTCAAGAAGCTTGACCACGCCACCGGGCTTAGCGGCGGCAGGGTCGTACCCAATTGGCGGTAGCAGCCTTGTCGGGCCAGGCGGGTCATATTGGGCAGCAGACCCTCAGCCATGAATTTGTCCACGAGTTTGGGGCTCATCCCATCGAGGCCCAGGATGACCATCCGCTTGATCTGTGCCCGGGCGAACGCTTTTCTGCCTCGGCGCCAGCGGAAGAACCACCGGAAAGGCCAAGTGAGCAGGGCAACAAAGGCGGAAATCATAGCCAAGAAAATGACCATGAAGGAGGAGAGCAGAGCGAACCCAGCCCCCGGGCCTATGTACGCTTCTGCGGGCTGATTCAGGGCGAGGAAAAACACCACGGCCAAGAGCAGCATTTTCGCGCCGGCCGGCTTGCCAAGTCGCCTGGAGCAAGCCTGGGTGCGGCCGTTTCTTTGGTCTTCTAATTTGCTTGAATGGCTCATTTTGCGCTCAAATCGGGCAGCTGGGGGCGCGCCTTGGCGGCGTCCAACCCGCCGAGGCATAGTAAGTTATGGTCGGTGTGAACTCAAGGCTTGCTCGGGGTGGTTCTGGAATCGCCCATCACGCTTAGCCATCTGATCGGAGCGCCTACTCTCCATTCATGTCGAACGCCTGAATGCCATCATCGTGCAATTCGATCGAATCCAACATCCCCAGGACCAGGAAGACAGTCGCGGCGATGAGGACCATTGAAATGGCAGCCGAAGCGATTTTGCGGAGCATCTTTCAAACCACCGTACGAGTGTTCTCTCCCCCATGGACACCTTTAGACTGGCGATGAGGATCCTCAATCGTCCTTGGCGCGACCCACACCTATATTTTCATCGGTGCGTTCTGCTGCCCGGTTGAACTATAGCCGACCCGCAGGTGGGACTCCAATCTCATCTTATCGGCTCGCACGAGCGACACGGCGACGCAGCTGGGCGTCTATAAATGCCTGTATTTCGCCGTCAAGGACGCCCTGCGTGTCGGCCGTGGTGACGGCTGTGCGGGCATCTTTGACCCGCTGCTCGGGGTAGAGGAAGTAGCTGCGGATGGAGTTTCCCCAGCTTATTTGGCCCTTGTCGCCCCACACGGCTGCCAATCCGGCATCCCGCTTAGCCTGTTCCATCTGATAGAGCCTAGCCATCAGCATCTTCCGGGCGGCAGAGCGGTTCTTGTGCTGACTGCGATCATTTTGGCACTGGACGACCGTGTTGCTCGACAGATGGGTAAGGCGAACGGCGCTGGAGGTCTTGTTGACGTGTTGGCCCCCCGCGCCGCTGGCCCGATAGGTGTCTTCGCGGACCTCTTTGTCCCAGTCGATTTCGATCTGGATGTCATCCACTTCGGGCTCGACATGAACGGCCGCGAAACTGGTCTCCCGCTTGCCTTGGGCGCTAAAGGGAGAGATGCGGACCAACCGATGAACGCCCACCTCGCAGGAGAGGTAGCCAAACGCGTACGCCCCTCGAACCGCCAGGTTGACTGACTGAATGCCCGCTTCCTCGCCTTCCTTCATAGCCAGCTGTTCCACGCTGAACCCATTACGCTCGAAGTAGCGCAGGTACATGCGCATCAACATGCTAGCCCAATCCTGGGCATCGGCGCCGCCGGTTCCTGCTTGGATGTTGAAGAAACAATCGCGGGCGTCGTCTGGGCCTCCCAAGAGGGTCAGCATCTCAGCCCGTTCAACCTCCGCTCCGAATAATGCCAATTCAGATTGGACCTCTTCCTGGATGTCGGAATCGTCGGGGTCTTCGCGCAGCAGTTCCAGAAGGGCTTCACCATCCTCGGCGCGGCGCAGGGCGCTCTCGACGGGGTCGATGACTGCTTTTGCTTTCTTCAATAGGGCGACAGTCTTCTGGGCTTCCTCAGGGTTGCCCCAGAAACCAGGCGCGGCCATTTTCTCGCTGATTTGATCGCGTTCTGCTACACGGGCCGGCAAGTCAAAGAGAGTCCCGGACGGCTATGATCCGGGCATGCAGAGGCTCAAATTCGCTGTGTGCGTCTTGGTAGGTCATAGATCAGTTCCACCGCATTGGGTGTGAAAACCATTCAACTCAGCCACCCACCCTCCTGCTGTGCTCATGGGCGGGGCTCCCGCTTTCGGCTTCTGGGCCATCCTCCATGTATCGCAGACCACAGTAATTCGCAAGTTGGCCAAGATAAACCGCCATTATCCCGAGGCAAGCTGCACCTCGATGTCTCGGGAGGCTTGCACTTGTGCAATGCGGCATCAACCGCCCTGATCGACCCGCCTTGCCACCGTGATGAGCACTGGTTCGATGGGGGCGTCGCCCGAGTCGGTTTCAACGACGGCAATTGCATCTACCACGGCCATGCCGTCATCAACAACCTCGCCAAAAACGGTGTGCATCATGTCATCCAGGAATACGTTGTTGTCGGTCAGGTTGATGAAGACGCCACCCGTCCCGGATTCGGGGTTACTTGGAAGTAGGGCCATTGAAATTGTCCCCCGGAGATTAGACCGGCCATTCGGTGATTCGTTGGGAATTGTGTCTCGCTTGGCCTCAGGATCGACTGCGACCGGAGAATCGTCCAGCAGGACAAAATCGCCTGTTTGAATGATGAAGTCTTCGATCACCCGATGCCAGACCATGCCGTCGTAGAAGCCGTCATCGATGTAGTGCAAGAAGTTGGCCACTGTGATGGGTGCAGCTTCGCCATCCAGATCGAGAGAAATCGTGCCGAAATCCTCGACGATGAACTCCACTCGGGGGGAGAGATCGATGACGCTTGTTACGAAAACAGTCTTCGATCCGGTCCTGACCAGGTTTTCGATCAGCCCGTTCACGGTTAGCTCCAACTCGGCCGTTCCGATGCTATTGGCTGTGACCATGGGCTCTGGCGTCGTAAACCCCTCGATGGAGGCGTCGCCGCTAACCACCCGCCAGTTGAAGTTGAGATCCTCATTGGCAAAGAAGTCCCCCGAGGCGGTGAGGGTTGTCGGCTCTCCCACGACGGCCAAGTTTTCCACTATGGCCTGTACGGGTACCTCGGTTATGGGGGCTACGACCAGGATATACTCGTCGCTTGAAGAGTCGCCGTTGTTCAAGTCTGTGGAATCCAATCGAAAGCGTACCTCTCCGGAGGTGATCGGCTTAACCGTGGCCAAGCGTCCGCTGCTTTCGATACTAGCTCCGCCTTGGACCAAGAACCAGGAACTCTCTACGGTCGCCCCAGGACTCGCATTGGCAAATCCGCCTTCTAGGGCAATTTCTTCGCCCTGAACCGCGTTGGTTGGGCCTGTGATAACTACCCGGAACTCTCCTTCGGGTGCGGCCTCGATGGTGACTTCGTCGGTGTAGGCTCGTCCCAGTTCTGCGATACGCATGGTAACGCGAACCGAGGCGTCGGCTGTGCCGTTGATGGCTATTCTGGTTTCGCGGAGGGTAACGTCTTCGATGGTGGCCTCACCGGAAATCAGTTCCCATTCATAGGTTGCCTCCAGGTCATCCGGGGGCAAGCTGGCTGTAAGGGCGCCGTTGCTGTTCAGTGGCGACCGGGATGGTGCATTGATGCGTACGATGATGGAATCCGGGTCGAGCGTGTCATCTGTGGCCTCCACGGTGATGGTCACTTGATCCGTCACGGGATCACCGGCCAAAGGCGTGGCCGTGACTTCGAACACGAATGCACCGGGGGCATCGAAGGGCCCGACGGGCGTGGCAGCTTCTGTTGGCAGAGCGATGTTAGCCGGAGCGCCGGCTACCTGGGTCCATTCGAAGGTGACGCCTGATGCATCGCCCACGACGATCATGGCTTCGAGGGTAATGGTAAGCTGCTCAGGAATGGTCTGATCCTCGCCGGCGTCTACAACTAACTCACCGAGTTCTGAGACTGAGATGATCAGCGTGTCTTGGCTGGTGTCGCCCTCTGCTGATGTGATGACGATGCGAAATTCGTACTCGCCGGGCGTGTCCAAAGGCCCGACCTCAGTCTCAAGTGAGGTCGCATCAGCGATGGCGGCATCGGCTGGGCCTGAGATCTGCTCCCAGGCAAAAGTCGCACCCTCCGTCTCGCCATCGATGGATGCTGCGAGCTGGACTGTGCTGCCTTGCTCGACATTCTGGTCAGGCCCCGCGTCGACCATGATGTTTGGCGAACTGCCTTCTTCCACAACAATCACGGTGACAAAATCTTGCCCGAACTTGCCGTCGGCGGCTGAGGCGATGACCCGAAATTTGTAGTCCCCCAGTTCGGTGAATGGGCCAACGTCGATTGAGGCAGCCACCGGATCGGCGATCTCGATTTCTGGTCCAGATACTTGCTCCCAGCGGAAGGAGTATGCCTCAGTCCGGTCGCCCACGGCGGCTGAGAGAGTTGTAGAGTCGTTGATCTCGATGGTCTGGTCTGGGTTTGCAGCCACGTTCAGTTGCGCAGCTGAGGGCGCTGCAGGCGTGCACCCCAATGGGACCGAAAGGCAACCGACCACACAGGCCAACAGGAAAGGGCCTCTTTGCATAGAGCTTGTCCTCAGTAGATTTTCGCGGTACGAGCGGGCTGGCGTCGCCTACGCGCAAGATCGAACAGCCGCCCTCCATAACTTATCGGCTCTCATCCTGGTTGCGGTTAGGCAATCGCCGACCATCCGGCTGGCGAGGCCGGGCGGATTCAGTAGAATCATAGGCGGTAACCAACTTTCCAGACAAGGGTTCGGGCC
>JAJDDP010000183.1 GCA_029260235.1 Phycisphaerae bacterium
CCGTCACCGCCGTCGAGATACGTCCGGCAAGTGCCACGTGATCTGGAGACTGTCTGTCTCAAAGCGCTGCACAAGAACCGCGACGAACGATACGCGTCGGCCAAGGAACTGGCCGACGACCTGCGCCGCTGGCTCCTGAACCTGCCGATTCTTGCTCAACGCACGCCGCTCCCAACCCGCGTAGCCAAATTCGTCCGCCGCCGAAAGCTGCCGGTGACATTGGCGTCGGCGTGTGTGCTGCTGTTGGTCGGCGGCGCAGCACTCTACGCGGCGTATTCGACCGCACAACGCGATGCGGACGAATCTCGCACGACTGGTTTGGCCCACCGCCTTGAGCTCCTGATGCGCGATGCTGAAATCAAACGCGATCGGGGTTTGTCTGAACAAGCCTTGCGGGCTGCGGAGGAGGGGCTCCAATTGGATCCCGATTCCCAAGAGCTTCTGTTCTGCAAGGTGCGAGCGCTCTCGCGACTGGACCGTTGCGACGAAGCCATCGATCTTCTTGATTCGATGTTGCAACAGGAACCGGACAACTGGATGGCCCATTTTCGGATGGCCAGTCTCCTAAGAGACGGTTCGAGAACCCCCATCTCGCGCGAAGTCTATGTGCAGCCGAGCATGCGCTCGGTGCGATTGTCCATGCCGTCGCGGGAACGGACGCAGCGTTACGAACTGCATCGCGATGCGGTTGCGCACCTGCAACCGGACTCGGCTGAGCGCTATTATCTGCTCGCACTGGAAGACGCCGATCCCAACCGCGCTATCGAACACTTTACCGGAGCGATCGAGCGCGATCCTGAAATGGAGCTCGCTTGGTACGGGCGGGCGTGGAGATTTGGTGCGATCGGCGATCATCAATCGATGCTCCTCGACGCGGAGCGGATGGTCGGCATGAGCCCAGATTGGGGCGTCGCCCACAACCTTCGCTCACAAGCGCTTGGTGACCTTGGGCGTTTTGCCGAAGCAGAACGAGCCGCCGATGAAGCGTTGCGGTGCTCGCCCGATGTCGCGGCATTCTGGCACAACCGCTCGCTGCTCAAGATTCGCCAGGGCCGATTCGCTGAAGCGTTGGCCGATTCCAACCGTGCAGTACAGTTGGACAGCGAGTTCCCGCAATTCTACGCCGGACGCGCCGAAGCCTTCGTTGGGCTCGGCCAGCGCGAGAACGCCATGTCGGATCTCAGGCAAGTGTTGAGGCTGCAACCGGACAATATTGGTGCCGGCCTGGAACTCGGCAAATTATTGGTTGAAAACGGTCAAATAGACGAGGCACACGAAGCATTCTCGCAACTGATCGTCTTGAGTCCGAATGATCCGGGGGCTTGGCGTAACCGAGGCACAATCCACGGCATGCGGCGAGAACACGGTCAATCCATCCACGACTTCACGCAAGCAATTCGATACGACCCGGAAAATGGCTACGCCTTCAGTTGCCGCGCATATGCACATGCCCAACTTGGGCACCATGCGGAAGCAATCGATGACTACACGAGATCCATCGAACTCAACCCGTCGGTTTCCGGCGATCTTCAGAAGCGCGCCAGGCTTTTGATCCAGGTAGGGGAATATCAACGCGCGATCACAGACCTAACCTTGCTTCTGGAACAGCAGGTTGGTCCACGTGAATTGCAATTGACCCGACGTGCCATTGCGCACGAATTGTCCGGTGTCCCGCGTTTGGCGCTCGCAGATTACGCCAACGCGATTGAGTTGGACGGCCCCTTGGTCGACTACGTTAGGCTGTGCAGATTCATACTGCTGCAAATTCGGCGGAGTCCCGCCGATACTCCGGCAATCGAACTGCCTGAACCGTCGGGTGTTGGCATGGATCCGGTCTGGACCAGACTCCTTTATGAGTTCTTCACTGATGCGCTTCAGGTAGACGACCTACTTGCCGCGGCAACGACGAAAGGAGGGCAGTGCGAGGCTCACTATTACGTCGGCGTCAAGGCACTCATCGAAGGCGACAAGAACGTCGCCCGTGCCGCATTCGAGCGCTGCATTGATGCCGACAGTAGTGGAAGCATCGAGGCGGTTTTTGCCCGGGCCCGCATAGCCCGCCTGGATGGTTGACCCTCAACTGAACTTAGCGAGGCACCGCAACGATAGGTTCGAACACGTTTTGGTCGCCCGATGAAATTAGAATGACGCCCATCGCAACTGATTTCTTAATTGCAAAACCCCTCTGCAATTCCTGCGCGCTTTCCCAAGCGTTTGCCCGGGACAATTCGAGATTCTCTCCCCAATTCGATTAAGAATTTCCCGGTTGCCGCGTATGGAGTAGTGGAGTACCGCCACTCCGCCCACGTGACCACATCACCTGCCGAAGGGAAATGGATGGATCACCATGCATCCCTGCTTCACACGCTCGATCTGACAGAAACCGAATTGCAGGCGCTGCTCGACGAGTCTACGCATCGGCCCACTGACGACGCGGCGGCTCAACGAAAACATCCCCGCAGCGCATACCGGGTCTCCGACGGCATCGTAGTCGAGTTCGTCGATCGCGGGGCCATGCAGGATTGTGCCCGCGTCGCTCCCCGGGACATCAGCTCCGGCGGAATCGGTGTGCTCCATCGCGGCTGCCTCGAGGGCGGCACACCCGTGGCCGTCTTCCTGCCGATTTCGCAAACCGGCAGCGCCCATCTCGTGAGTGGCCGCGTGGTCCGCTGCTTCTGCCTGACCAAAGATGTGTATGACGTAGGCGTAGCCTTCGAGGAGCCCATCGACATCACGCCCATCCTCGCCAGTCCGTGCAATGAAGCGTCTCCCCATGCGAATCCCGTGGGAATCTCCAAAACCACGCAGCGCTGACTGCAAATTTCCCGGAGCAATCGACGCTCAACAATCCACAAGCACGGCCTCGAGGCGTGTCGGTTGCGTCGCAGAATACTGCTCTGAACACGTGTCGCTTGCGTCGCAATCCACAGCCTGATGCGTGTCGGTTGCGTCGCAGTTTTCGGATGGGTTCGGTTGCTCCGGACGCTTCAAATCCCTGGAATTATTCGAGGTTTTCTCACATCGAGGCTGGACGCCCTGTGCCCCAAAGTACTTGTACAAAGTCATACCTGTACAACCAAAGGTCTGCTTCTTGAAGTGTCAGAAACGGGTAGGTTTGCGGAAGACCTCGCCTATCGCGGCGAAGTCCGTGTTGACACCGTCGTCGGATGATTCGGCGATTGGGCTGGGATCAAACAATTCGTCCCGGATGTGGTCGAATACGGTCTCTCCCTGATCTTCCGATTCCGCAGGGCGGGATTCCGCGCGGCTGAGTGCCTGCCACCAGTCCGGCGGCGTCCGCATGCCTCGTGCGGCCTTGCTCACTGAGTCAACCAGATACGCCATGGGGCTCTTGTGGAAAGCAGACGAACCGAAGCGCTCCTTTCTGGCCTGGGTGATGTCCGCCCACTCGGCAAGCAGTTGGCGCGGGTAGCGCCGCAGGAGCCGCGACGCAGCGTGTTGATCAAACCCGATGCCAACGAGCGCGTCCCAGAGGGGATCATCTGAGAGCTTGGCGGCTGGCAGGGATCGCCGTCTTTTCGAGAAATGCGCGCCCCGCGCTAGGGTAACGCGATATTCACCGGTCCGGATGCGCTCGAACGAAACGTCACCGACGACCTCCAGTTCCTGCAACCGCTCAATACAGCGCGTCACCTTCACCTTCATGTCGCGAGCCGCCAGCGTTTTGGAAAACCCCAGTAGATTCACGGCCAATTCCGCGAGGTCCATCGTCGGCAGTCGCGGCCGTCGGGCGAACACCTTGCTGACGAACAGGAACAAACGCCGCGTCGCGGCATCGAGGTTCCGATAGCACTCCAAGTCAAACCGAAAATGTCCGGCAGCGGCACTGACCTGCTCGAAAAACACCGGATCCCAGGCGATGCGCCAGCAACGGTTGGAATTCAAATCCCGCGGCAGGCTGTAGCTCAGGAACCCAAAACTGACCTGACGGTGTTCGCTGCGGATGGGGTCGTAAAAGTTGTCGCTGACGTACTTGACCACCGACAGACGGCGCAGGCTGTCGGCGAACTGCTGGTATTGGCGCCCGCCTCGACGAGTTCGTGGATCGATCAGGTTCAGCTGGCGCAGGCACCAGTGCGGCGTGGCCCGGAGTTCACTGTCACCAGCGCAATGCGTCATGGTCAGCGCCAATAGCCCCCACAGGTAGAGTTCATCGTTCGGCGACAGTCCGAGCGGGCAGAACACTTTGGCTTTCGCGATCTGGCGCTTGCCCTTGGCGTCGCTGAATCGGAAGCTCGCGAGATGCACAAGGTTGTCCACCACCCCCGGCCGTGAATCGAGCGGGCACAGTGCGTGCTCGACGAGGGTCAGTTGTCCAATTCCCGATCGTTGTGGTTGGGATTTTCGAGAAGGTCGCATGCGTCCTCAAGCTTCAAGTCTCTTGAACCTTAGCTAGCACGCCGCAATCGCTGGCGAAACTGCAAAGTGATTGCCAACCAGCCAACCGTTCGATTCGTCTGGTTGACGAATCCGCTTGACGATCGTTTGAGAATCGTGCGAGGCTCCGTCGTGTGGTTACAGATACTTACGCGGTGTTGCCCCGGGCAACGGCAGCGCCGAGCAATTCAAAGTTGGTGACGAACGCACGGTGACGACGATTTGTTTCATCAATCAGAAGGGAGGGTGCGGCAAGACCTCTTCGTGTCTTCATTCTGCCGGCGCCTTTGCAGCGCTGGGCCAGTCCGTGCTGCTGGTCGATATTGATCCTCAAGGTTCGCTCGGTCAGGGATTCTTCGGACCGGCGGCCGTGGAGTCGCTGGCTTCCTCGCAAACCGTCGCGGCGCTCTTTGATGACGATGCGTTCCTCTCTGATCCACAGCACATTATCCGGCCTACTGGCTTTGAAGGCATCATGATCGCCCCGACCAATCACCACCTGGCGGCATTCAATCAGCCCAGCCCCGAAAAAACAGGCATGCGCCAATTCGTGGTACGGGATTTCCTGGAAGGCCTTTCGGGTTTCGACCTTGTGCTCATTGACTGCCCGCCGAATCTCTATGCGTGCAGTTGGGCGGCGATGATCGCCGCCGACTACGTGGTCATCCCGGTTCCGCCCGAGGATTTTGGAATCCATGGCCTGCCCGCTGTTCATCAGGCGATCGATCAAGCACGGACGCTGAATCCGGGATTGCGACGCCTGGGGCACCTGGTCACGCGATGTGATCGCCGATTGGTGGTCCATCGCAATTACGAACAGACCCTTCGGACTGCGTACCGCAGGATGGTTCTCGAAACGGTGATCCCCGAAGCAAACGCGTTTAAGATCGCCGTCACCGCGCGCAAGCCAGTGGAGTTCTTCGATCCCCAATCACGCGCCGCGGAACTCACCCGGCAGCTCGCACAAGAAATCCTCCACCGCATTGCGGATCGCACGGCAAGGCGCAGGGCGGCGTAGCATGGCCACCACCCGGAGCATCATCACTAATCTGTCTGCTAACGTCAGCGAGTCCATGGGCGGGCGCCCAACAGATCAGCGCCCGCAGCTTGCGCCGGTGGCGTCGCCAAAAGACGCCGGGCGACGGCCGATGCGCCAAGTCGGCACCATCGAGATCGACCGCGTGGTTCCCGATCCCGACCAGCCGCGCGCCGAGTTCGACGACGAGGCCATCAAAAGGCTTGCGAAGAGCATTCAGACCAAGGGCCAACTGTTGCCGAGCCATGTCCGTTGGTCCGACAAGATTGGCAAGTGGATCATCATTTCCGGGGAGCGCCGCTGGCGTGCCGCGAAACAAGCTGGCATGCCGACGATCGATTGTCATTTCCACGAGCAAGCGATGGAACCGGCGGAGATTCTTGAACAGCAGTTGATCGAGAATCTGCTGCGCGAAGACCTCAAGCCCATCGAGCAGGCGCGGGCTTTTGAGAGCCTGATGAAGTTCAACGGTTGGGGAGTCAGGCAGGTCGCCGATGCACTGCGCATACCGGCATCGACGGTGAGCCGAGCGCTGGCACTCCTGCGATTGCCTGATGACATGCAGCGCCAGGTCGATGCAGGTGAAATCGCAGCACGATCAGCCTATGAAATCTCCAAGGTGTCCGACGTCGAAACCCGTGATGAGCTGGCGGCCCAGGCCGCCGCCGGGAATCTCACGCGCGATCAAGTTGTCGACGCTGTCCAACAACGCCGCGGCAAGACCAAGCGCAAACGTGCGAACATTTGCCTCACATTCGTCGCTGAAAACGGCGTCAGTGTCGGCGTCTCGGCCAGTCGAAGTGGTTCGTATCACGACGTTGAAACAGCGCTCATTGAAGCTTTGGAGGAAGTCCGGCATCGCCTCAGCAATAACGTCCAGTTGTTCTGAATCTCTCGGCGCATGGACGAACGGCAGCAGGTAACCATTCTCCTGGCGGAGTATCATCAGCTCTACGCCTTGGTGGTGTTTCGGATGACGTCATTGGAGCGACGACTGCCGATTGCCGGTGCAACCCTGGCGGGATTCCTGGGCAGCGTGGGCGTCATGCCGCCAGATACTCGGTTGGTTTTTTTGTTGGGATTGCCCATGGCAATCGTCTGGTTCCTGCGCACGACTACCAACCACGCACGTTCATTTGAAGATGTGCTGCGGCGCATCGAACAGATCGAACTTCAACTCAATGCGCTGGCCGGCAAGATGCTGTTGTCGTTTCAGTCGCAGCATCCCAGCCGGAATCTGTTCGTCGGCGGTCGCACGGGAACGGAGACGGTTCAAGCTGTGCTGGTGACCTGTCTGCTCATGTTGTTCGCCTGCGGTTTTATGTTCAGCATGTCCGGGCTTGCCCTTACGCGCTGGACCTATCCGTACATCACCTACTTGGCGCTGACCAGCGCGTACCTCGTTTGGCATCGCTCAGCCGTCCGCCTGTACCGTTACGAACGCCAGCAATCGTTGTCCCGGCTTTGATCGCCGGCCCGGGAACTGCTAGCGTCGCTTCCTTGGGGTAGAGGCATTTTCTCGGCGCGCCGCCTTCGTTCGCCCTTCTCTGGGGCGACCGGAAGCGTGTGCTGCTTAGGTTTTTGCCGACCGACCTGGTCGAGGAGGTTTATGAATTGTCAAAGAACCGTCCCGTTCATGAGATCCGGCTCGGGCGCATCAAGGCCGTCATCTGGGCCAACGATACGTCCGAGGGTACCCGTAACATCGTTCAAATTCGCCGCCTTTACAAAGATGGCGACGAATGGAAGCAGTCCGACAGTTTTGGCCGCGATGATCTGCCACTCGTGGCCAAGGTAGCCGATCAGGTTCACACTTGGATTTTTCAGCAGGATCAGGACCAGACTAGGGATAAGGGAAAGGACGACGACAACGGTTAGTCGTCCAACGCGTTTGTAAGCAGCACACGCGCCCTTACAGTAACGAGTTGTTTCTCTCGCCTTACACATCGCGCCAGCCGGACTTCACCCAGGGAATGTCAACATTGTGGTCTATTCTCAAACGCAAGCTGAGCTGCGCGGCGTGATGATGAATATGCCGGATGTTGTGGATGTGGGCCTCGGCTCGGGTGCACGCGAGATGCTCAAAGCCGGATCGTGCGCCCAGCGTGTCGGCGCATTCCGCTGCGATCACGTGTGACGCCTTGCCTCGACAGTGCTCCAGGTAGGTCTTGATCGGGGCCTTGTCGTAGAGCGATACCGGAGCGCGGTCTTCCAATTCCTCGTAGTCGCCAAAGAAGTCCCTGTTGTCGCGATGAAACGCTTGCTCGCGAAACGACTCCAAATCCGGGCCCAAATACAGATCTGCGTAAAACAGCGTATGAAACACAGCCTGGCAGAACTTGAGATTTACGACCGGCGCGTTCCAGAAAGCGTCAGGACATCGGTCGATGCAGGTGTTTTGCATACAAAACACCGCTTCATATTGACTCGCCTGCACCTGCTTGAACGTATCGAGCATGAATCGTGCTCCTTGGTTGGAGGTCCGCCGGCAGGCTTGGTCTCAACGATTTGCCGTTCGTGACCTAAACGAAAAGCGCTATGGAACCAAATCCCGAGGCCGCACGCCCAGCGCTTTTGCCAACCGCGCCAGGTTCTCGATGCCCACGTTCCGCTCGCCGCGCTCC
>JAJDDP010000184.1 GCA_029260235.1 Phycisphaerae bacterium
CTGTCCTGGCTGAAAAAGAGGAGCATCGAGGTGCTCCTCGAACCCGGCGCCGGCGCCGAAGCCGGCTTCCCCGACTCAGCCTACACCGACAAGGGAGCACGGATCGCGGCCGACCGGGCGGAGGTGTTCGCCAAGGCGGATGCGATCTTCCAGGTAAGATCATTGGGGGCCAACCCCGATTCCGGCAAATCCGACTTGCCCCTGTTCAAGAAAGGGCAGCTGGTCATGGGCATGTCCGATCCGCTGGGGAGCCCCGAGTTGGCCAAAGAATTGGCCGCCGCTGGGGCGACGGCATTCTCTATGGAGATGATCCCCCGCATCACCCGTGGCCAAAGCATGGACGTGCTGTCTTCGCAGGCGACGGTGGCAGGCTACAAAGCCGTGCTAATGGCAGCCGAATACCTGCCGCGTATGTTCCCCATGTTCATGACGGCCGCTGGCACCGTTGCACCGGCCCGCGTATTTGTAATCGGGGCGGGCGTAGCCGGATTACAGGCCATTGCGACTGCCAAGCGGCTCGGGGCCAAAGTCAGCGGTTACGACGTTCGACCAGCTGTTCGAGAGCAGGTCGAGAGCTTGGGGGCAAAATTCGTCGAGATGGAACTCGAAACCGCCGCAGCTGAGGATAAGGGCGGTTATGCCAAGGAACTGGGCGAAGAGTTCTACAAGAAGCAACGCGAATTCATGACCCGCGTGGTGGCTGAGCAGGATGTGGTCATCACCACGGCAGCCATCCCGGGCAAGAAGTCGCCTGTGTTGGTTACCGCCGACATGGTCAAAGGCATGCCGCCAGGGTCGGTGATCGTTGACTTGGCCGCTGAGCGAGGCGGCAACTGCGAGCTGACCAAGGCCGATGAGATTGTAATCGAGCACGCCGTGACTATCCTCGGGCCTACCAATCTGCCGTCCACCGTCCCCTACCATGCCAGCCAGATGTACTCCAAGAATATCTCCACACTGCTGTTGAACATGGTGGACAAGGAGGGCGTGCTCAACGTCGATACCAGTGACGAAATTACGGCAGGTACGTTGGTCAGCCAGGGCGGCGAAGTCGTCCATGCTCGAATTCGCGAACTGCTGGGTATGGAGCCGGTCGAGCAAGCCCCAGCGCCTGCAAAGGACGCCGCTGCCAAAGGGAGTAAGGACTGATGGTTGACTTGGTCATGCTATTTACGATCTTCGTGTTGGCCATCTTCATCGGCTTCGAGATCATCACCAAGGTGCCGCCGACGCTGCACACGCCGCTGATGTCCGGTTCGAATGCGATTTCCGGCATTACCATGGTGGGGGCGTTGGTCTCTGCCGGTGCTGGTGCGGGCTGGTGGGCAACTAGCCTTGGTTTCTTCGCTTTGGTCTTGGCTACCGTCAACGCCGTTGGCGGCTTCGTCGTTTCCAACCGCATGCTTCAGATGTTCCGCAGGAAGGACTAAATCCGTGGAAGGCTCATCCATCCAGAACCTAGCCTACTTGCTGGCTTCGGTGCTGTTTATCCTTGGCATTAAGGGTTTGACTCATCCGCGCACCGCCGTCCGGGGCAACCTCACCAGTGCTTTGGCGATGCTGCTTGCGGTTGTCGCGACGTTGGCATTTTCGCACATCATTTCTTGGCCGTGGATCATCACCGGACTGGTTCTCGGCTCGGTAATCGGCACGGTGATGGCTGTGAAAGTGCCCATGACCGGCATGCCGCAGATGGTGGCGATATTTAACGGTTTCGGAGGAGCGGCTTCGTTCTTCGTGGCGGGGGCAGAGCTCTATCGTGCCCTGCACACAGGTGAAGCCACGACTCAACCGGCGTCTGAAGCAGTCGTCCAGGCCGGTCTCCAAACGCAGTTCGCCTTGGCTACCGCCGCAGCGGGGCTGATCGGAGCTGTCACCCTCCTGGGCAGCTTCGTTGCCTATGCCAAGCTGGCTGAGTTCAGCATCACCCTGAAACCAAAGAACGAAGGCGACAAGCCAAGAAAAATCTGGCTGAGCAATGCACTGCTGGTCCCAGGCCGACATGTCATCAACGCCGCCTTGGCCATCATCTGCATCGCCCTGTTTGTCTTTGTTGCTACCTCCGACAGCCCTCAACTCAATTACTGGTTGCTAGTCGCTGTCGCTGCGATCTTGGGTGTGATGATTACCATTCCCATTGGTGGTGCGGACATGCCCGTGGTCATCGCCTTGCTAAACTCGTATTCGGGGTTAGCTGCCTGTGCGACTGGCTTTGTCATCAACAACAACGTGTTGATTATCGCGGGATCGTTGGTCGGGGCGTCGGGTCTGATCTTGACGGCGATCATGTGCAAAGCGATGAACCGCTCGCTGGTCAACGTGATCTTCGCTACCCTCGGTGGCGGGTCAGATGCACCCAGTGCAGACGACGTCTATGCCGGCAAGGTCAAGCAAACCTCCGCCGAAGAAATCGCCATGCTGTTCGATACTGCCCAGCGTGTAGTCATAGTCCCTGGCTACGGGATGGCCGTATCGCAGGCCCAGCATGCCGTCCGGGAGTTGGCCAACCTGCTTGAAGAACGCGACATTACCGTCGAGTTCGGCATCCATCCGGTGGCCGGCCGAATGCCGGGACATATGAACGTTCTGCTGGCTGAAGCGAACATCGACTACGACAAGTTGCTTGAGATGGACGTGATTAATTCCACGCTCGAGACGGTGGACGTCTGTCTGGTGATCGGAGCCAACGACGTGGTCAACCCCGTAGCCCGCGAAGAGGGCAGCGCCATTTCGGGCATGCCCATCATCGACGTAGACAAGTGCCGAACGGTCGTGGTCATAAAGCGGTCATTAAGCCCAGGATTTGCTGGCATCCCCAATCCGCTCTTCGCAGCCGACAACTGCTTGATGTTCTTCAACGACGGCAAGAAAGCCTTCACCGAGTTGATCGAGGCCGTCAAAGAAGGCTAGCCCAGCAGCTAGACATGTAGCCAAGGAAAGGCCGATCCACAAAGACTCGAAGAACGGCAAGGCAAGAGGCAACCAGCTTCGGCGACCGGCTGTTCTTTGTATCTTTGTGGTTTGAACTTCTGGACATGAAGTGCCGACGCTGATCACGCCAGGCGTATCGAATCTCACCCCTGTCCAATCTCCCCGGAGGGAGTTTAGAACCGATATCGAAAAGCGAAGATAGCGTTGTAGCCGTTGTATTCCTCGGGCCTGTAGAGGTGGAATGTATAATGGAGTGAGATGTTATACGCCCAGCGATCATTGAGCGGAAACTCCCAGCCAGCGCCGATCAACCAGGCGAATAGCCAGTTCGAGATCTTCTGTTTGTCGGAATAGAGGGTCACTGGGGCGGCGGCAAAATGACCCCACCCCTTGGCCCGCAGGTAGCCAACCTCGACACCGGTCAGCAAATAGGGTCGAGATGCTCTTAGCTGTTCGCGCAGATCCAGATAGTTCCGGTACTTAGGGACTCCCCAGGGATAGATGTCAGCCGTTAAGCCCGTATAGATCAGCGTGTAATTGAAGTTGGCCTCCAAATTCAGGTTGAGCCACCGCTGATGGTTCTTGTCGCTTCCGCTTGCACCACCGACGTAGAAGTTCCAGGTGAGCCATTCAGTCTCGCGCCGGCCTAACCCAATGTATTGGGTGGTCAAGGCGAATTCGGATTTGCGGTCGATTGGTGTCGTCGGGCTTGAGAAGATGCCGAATGTGTCGAGCTTCAGCGGCAAGTCGAGTCGGCGATCCAACTGTCTCTTGGCCCATCCCAAGTTAGTGTAACCCGAACGAAAACCAACATCGATATACCAGAAGGTGTCGTCCTGATGCTTGGATGAGGCAAACAATCCAGGCGGCACTCGGTCCAGATCAAAACTGTCATCGAACCTGCTGAGAATCGCGTCATCTTCAAATCGGGCGGGCTGCGACGTTGAGGGTTGGGACGAAGTTGCCTTGTCACGCGCCGCATCAGGGCGTTCCTGGGGTTCCCTGTTCCCTGGATTTTTTCTCGAAAACACCTTGAATGGTCCCACCAATTCCCACTGGTCAGCCATCGAAGGAGGTTTGCTACTGGGTTGAAACATGGCGCAACCACTCATCGAGAAGCCCAAGACGCCAAGGACGGATGCTGCGCCGAGAATCAGCCCAAGTCTTCGAGGCCCGAGGTGGCCCCATAAAACCTGCTCTTGAAGGATGGAGGATCGGAATAAATGCAGTCTCAGCACCGTTCTTGCCCGGGGACGCCCCATTCAGTGTGGAGCAGATCGGGTTACCCATTGGGGGGGTCGATTGCGTTGCTAATTCGAAAAGACTTGGTTTATCTAGCCGATTCGGTGGCGGCACACAACTGTTTGGGTCTTGATGTAACGCTGACGACTTCTAGAATGGTAGGGCTTGCAGTCTTTGGGCCGTCAACTGCAGCCGCCGGAGCGGTCATGGCCCGGCAATACGAATTGATCCCGATTCCAGGCGACCGAGGCCTTCGCCCGAGAGTCCTCCAACGAACCTACAGAACAACGAACCGGTGAAATAGTGGCAGAGAGCACGACCGATACAAATTCCTCATCTTCTGACAACCCGCCCGCTACGCCGAAGAAGGAGCCCAAGATCAACAAGATCTTCCGGGCTGCGACCAAGAATGGCGCGTCGGACATTCACCTGAAGGCTGGTTGCCCACCGCGTTTTCGCCTCGGCGGATCCATCCGTACCGCGGCAACCGACGCATTGACCGGTGAACAAATCGAGAAAATGGTCTTCGAGTGCTTGACCGCCGAACAGGTCGAAAAGTGCGAAAAGTTCGGCTCGATTGACTTTGCCCACGCGGTTACCCACCGGGATCGCTTCCGGGTGAACGCGTTCAAGCAGCGGGGGCAGATGTCGGTAGCGGCTCGCCGCATCCCCACCGAGATCCTCGACTACGACCAACTGAACCTGCCCCCCGTATTGGCAGAGATCGCCAAGCTGCATCAAGGCATGGTCTTGGTCGCAGGTATCACCGGCAGCGGGAAGAGCACCACCATCGCAGCCATGATCGAGCAGATCAATCAATCGCGGTCGTGCCACATCATGACCATCGAAGACCCCATTGAGTTCCTCTACGAAGACAAGAAAGCCTTCGTGAATCAGCGGGAGATAGGGCTTGACGTGCCCGATTTTCACCTGGCACTGAAATATCTCATGCGTGAGGATCCTGACGTTGTGCTCATCGGCGAGATGCGTGACGAGGAGACATTCTCAGCGGCCTTGCATGCGGCTGAGTCGGGCCATCTGTGTTTTGGAACGGTCCATGCCTCCAATGCTTCGAGCACCATCGCCCGCGTGCTGGAACTTTTCCCGGAGGAAGCCCGCGAGCTAGTGAGAACTTCCCTGGTCTTCAACCTGCAGGCCATTGTTTGCTTGAAGCTGCTCAAGAGTATTCGACCAGACATCCCCAGGATCCCAGCCGTTGAAGTCTTGCTGGTCAATTCTACCGTGCGCAAGCTGATCAGCGAGCACCGGGAGAACGATATTCAAAGCGTGATCCGCAACTCGTACCATGATGGCATGCAGGATTTCAACGAAGCCCTGCGGAAGCTCGTGGAAGAGGAATTCGTCAGCGCCAAGACCGCCTACGAAGCAGCCCCCAACCCCGACGAGCTCAAAATGCGCCTCAAGGGAATTCACGTCTCTGGAGGTGGAATAATTGGCTAAGAAACGCTACCGTTCTTTGCCATGGACCTCGCACATACATTGACGTCGACTGGCACATCTGGATTCCACGCCTTGGTAGCTGCCCTGCCTGAGATGGGCACCTATATCGATGTTTCCAAGGTAGGCATATTCATGCTGGCCATCTTGGGTTGGGCTTTCGTCTGCCAATGGGTTGATCGGGACACCGACGCCGTCAAGACCAATCGCGAGCAGTGGAACATGATCGTGGTAGGCGGAGGCATTACTGCGACATTCGTGTGGCTGGTGGTTCCGTTGACCATGGGTAGTTCCTGGGGGCCGTTCCTCTTGGGCACCGGCTTCTACCTGATCCTTGCCGGGGGATCGATCATGGCCTACGTCTTCCACCGCAATGGTCGGGTTATCGCAGCCGCCAAGGTGATGACTCTCGGGCATTTCAAGAGGCTGGTCTCCGGCGACGGCAAGAAGAAGAAACAACGGGTCGATAAGGGTCAACGCGTCCGGATCGCGGACTCGGATGGCAAGACGGTTGAACCGCCGGACGACCCCGAAGAGTACGAGCAGTACTCAGCCACACAAGAGTTCTTGTTCGATGCCCTATGGCGGCGTAGTTCAGATGCCGACATGATCGCAGGCAAAGAAAAGGCCCGGCTGGTCTTCAAAGTAGACGGCGTAACGCTGGAGCAGAAGGATCGCGTGACGCCTGAAGAGGCAGAGCGGGTCTTGCTCTACCTGAAGGCCAGGGCGGGGCTTAATCCGGAGGAACGCCGGCGCCCCCAATTGGGCACGATTCAGGCTGGTTTGCTGGCACATCCGAAGTTGTATCCCATCGAGGTCCAGACATCTGGATCTACGTCGGGCGAACGCCTTCGCCTAAGAATCCAATCGGAAGAGAGCCTGAAGCGTATCGGCCAAATCGGATTGCGAGAGGCGGACCTGCAAACCCTCAAGGACGTCATCAAGGAACAGACCGGCTTGGTCATCGTCGCAGGCCCCAAGCAGTCCGGCGTGACCACGACGCAGTATGCCTTGATCCGCGAGCACGATGCCTTCATGCAGAATCTGCACTCCATGGAACGTGCCCCGCTGCTCGAGCTGGACAACATCACCCAGAACACCTTCGATCCTTCCAAGACCGATGCTGGCTATGCCCGCCAACTGCAGTCCTGCCTCAGGCGTGAGCCTGATGTGGTTCTGGTGGGCGAGTGTGCCGAGCGCGAAACAGCCCAAATTGCCGCACGCGCAGCCACAGCTGATCGCAAGATTTACATGGCTATGGAGGGCGTGGACTCGTTTGAGGTCATGCAGCAACTCAGGGAAATGGTTGAGGATCCTGCCGTTGTCGGCAAGTCTCTGGCTGCGGTCACCAATCAGCGACTGGTCCGGAAGCTCTGCGAGTCCTGTCGGGAAGCCTTCAAGCCCGAAGAACGCCTCCTCAAGAAGCTGAATCTGCCGGTGGGCAAGATCGAGCACTTCCATCGCCCACCGACTGAGCCAATTATCGACAAGAAGGGGAACGTCGTGGTCTGCCCGATCTGCCAGGGCACCGGCTACCTGGGTAGAACGGCGATTTACGAAATCTTGGTTGTCGATGATCACGTAAAAGCGTTACTGGCCAAGGGCGCTGATCTTCAGCGCATCAAGGAATACTACCGCAAGCGCCGCACGCATGATTTGTGGCGGGCGGGGCTGCAAAAAGTATTCGACGGTGATACGAGCCTGGACGAAGTGCTCCGAGTCTTGCGGGGCAACTCCAAATAGGCACGCAAACGGAGGCTTATCAGGTATGTGGCTATCGCTGTTCTGCTTGCTCATCTTCATCGGCGTTGCCTTCATGCAGTCGATTCATGGGCTATTGAGTTCGTTCATTTTTTGCATGATCGCCCTGGTTTCCACGGCACTCGCCTTTGGCTTGTACGAGTTCGTCGCCTACGAGTACCTCGTTTCGTGGAAGCCTGACTATGCCCTGCCCATCGCCCTGGTCGGGTGTTTTGCCCTGCCCATGATCTTGCTGCGGGTGGGGTTGGACATGGCTATCCGCCGCTCGAGCCTCTTGCCCGACGTGGTAGACAAGATCGGCGCCCTTGGCTTTGGCGTCTTGACGTCGCTCCTTTGCACGGGCGTGATGGTTACCGCCATCCAGATGCTGCCTTTCGGTGGCTCGTTCATCGGGTTTTCCCGTTTTGATCGCCCTGTCCAGAACGACGAGGATGATCTTGATCGGACGGGCGAAGAAGCGATCAAGCTTGCGAATATGAGCAGGCAGGCTGATGACAACCATGTGTTGCTGAATCCGGATCGCTTCTCGGTTGCGTTTGCTACCAGTCTCTCCGACGGGCTGTTCGGCGGGCAGCGCTCTTTTGGTACCGACCACCCCGACCTGCTGGCTGAAATAGGTTGGGCTCAGTTTGCTCAGGCCGGCATGTCAGTCATAGCCAAGCCCGGATCGATCAACGTGGAGCCATTGCGGGTCGCCGATTATGTCTACCGCAAGTCGGGGGGAAGCAGGGCAAACCCGGTTCCTGACTATGAGCCCGTTGGACCTGGATCGGGCAATCGATTCTGGGTGGTAAACTTCAGGCCCAGTTCAGAAGCAGCAGATTCGGATGGTCAGCACCGGTTCTCCCTGGCCCAGATCCGGCTTGTCGGGGTCGACCGCTTGGGCATGTCAGTCCAGTACATTGCCCGGGGAATACGCGACAGGGATGACTTCACCAAGCATCTCATAACCCGTCGGAGTGGGAGTCGCAATACGGACGTTCTGTTCGATCTGTGGAAGCCCGGCGAGGACGGAAACATCGAGGTTGTCTTTGAAGTGCCTGAAGGATTCTCACCGTCCAATTTGACGTATAAGACCGGTGCCCAATCGTCGGTCAAGGCTCCTACCGATGAGGACATTCTGCCCGATGGCGATAGACGCTCCGGCGACAACTCAGATAAGAAAGACGCGACGGCATCGGACAAGAGCAACGACCAGCCAGACGGAAGCTCCAGTCGTTCAGGGCGACGGTCAGGACGCCGCTCAGGAAGAGGTTCGCGCTCATCGAGTGGCCAAGGCCAGTCCGGCGGAGGGCGGGTAACGGGCGTTAAGCTAAAGGCGTCGGAGCACTTCTTTGGCAACGAGACGCCGATAGTCCTGACTGATTACAAGAGCACAGACATCGAAGTGAACGGGCAGACTGAAGCCCTGGAATCTGGAAGCATGTGGGCCTTCGTATCCCACCAGGGCGAAAACGACACCAAGCAGCACATTGCCAAGTTCGAGGTGCCCGAGGGAAAGAAGCTGCTCCAGCTCAGCGTGGTCAATCTCAAGGCAGGCAGCACGCTAGGCAAAGCCCTCAACTTCGCCACCAAGACCGCGCGCAACTATCTGGTGACCGACGAGTCAGGGACCAAATACCCCTTGATTGGCCAATTCGCGGTCGCCATGGTTGACGGGGATGAGGTCTTGGAAATCCAGTACTTCCCCGAGCAGATAGGCTCGGTAGGGCGAGGCGTCAAAGCCTTCGATCAGATCAAGGAAAAGCACCTCAATCAACGGGACACGGTCCTGGTGTACTTGTTCTTGGTTGATGAGGGGCGTCAGGTCGTAGAATTTAGCACAGGCCGTCGCGCTCCGATGGACCTGAAGCGCGATAACCTCATCGCCGAGTAGCCTTCCTGCACTCCGTACATCATGCCCGCCGGGCAGGTCAATCCTTGTGCTCGCCGATTGCCTCGAGCCGAGTTTCAATTTCCGAAAGTTTCGCCGGATCGTTCATCGCATCTTCGTCGTATAAGCGGTGCAGGCCTCGCAGTGTGTTGGCGATGAAGGGATGCTGCGACGGCAAGGCTGAATCGAGGATGGCCAGCGCGCTTAGGATGAGTCGCTCGGATTCGGAATAATTGCTGGGGTCGGCTGTGTCGCGTAAGACAAAGCCCAACTGGGCCTGCGCCAGGGCGAGCAACGGATGGGACGGGTTTCTGATCTCACGGGCAAGATCAAGGGCTTCGCGAAAGATTGTGATGCACTCATCGAGCTTGTCTTGGGCACTCAACACGCTGGCAAGATTATTCAGGCTGCTTTGCACGTCGGGGTGCTTGTCTCCCAGCGTGCGCCGTCGGACAGCTAGCACCTCACGATGAAGCGATTCGGATTCGGCGTAGCGTTCCTGTCGCTCCATGACGACCGCAAGCCCGTTGCTCGCCGCGAGTGTAAGCTGGTGCTCAGGCCCGTAGATGCGATTGGCCCCCTCCATCGCCTGGGCAAAGAGTGTTGCAGACTCGTCGTACCTTTTCTGTTCCCTGAGAGCGGTGGCGAGATTATGACTCCAGGTGATCGCATCGGCATCGTCGGGCTTGCCTTCGGCCGTGGCGAGGCTGCCACGGAAGAGCGCTTCAGCCTCTGCGAACTCCCCTCGTTTCATATGATACCCGGCCAACGTGTTACGAATACTGATAGAGAATGGCGCGTCGGGTGCGTGCGTTTTTTCGACGATCACTATGGCTTCGTCGAGGTGTGCCTTGGCCCGATCAGGCTTGCCTGTGCGCAGCATCACGACGGCTAGGCGGCTCAGACTTGCTGCCAGGTATTGGTTATGAGGGCCGAGCACATCGCGCTGCATGGCCACAGCCTTACCCAGCAGCGCTTCAGCCTCAGGATAAAGCCCCTGATAATCACGCAAGACTCCCAACAAGTAGAGCGAGTTAGCCAGGTCGGCATTGGGGCCATTCTCTGAGGCACGCTCGACTTCGAGGGCTCGATCCAGGTGGACGGCAGCTTCGGAGTGGAGGCCAAGGTTCATATAGGTCTGGCCGATCGTACGGCGCACGGTAGCCTCGACTTTCGGCTGGCCTGATAGTTCTGCCTCCACCTTCGTCGCCGCTTGATCGAGAATTTCGCGCAGGACACCCACCTCTCGTCCCTCTGCCTGCTTGGGATCCACCGAGGCTAGCATTTCCTTTAAAAAGCTGTTTACCGCCCTGGCTGTCTCAGCTTGTGTCTGGGCGATGACTCGCTGTCGCGATTCGCGGGCTGCAAAGATGGCCGTCGAGACGATCCCAGCAGCGAGTACGATGAACACCGCAGCAATGCCTCCCACCAGCCCACGATTCCGCCGAACGAACTTCTTTGCCCGGTAGTTCACACTCGGAGGGCCGGCCAGCACCGGTTCGTTGGCTAGGTGCCGTTGAAGATCGAGCATTAGCGCACTGGCGGTGTCGTATCGCCGCGTACGATCCTTCTCCAAACACTTCATGACGATCCAATCGAGATCGCCCCGCAGCTGCCTGCTCAGCGTGCGGGCCTGCGTGGAGCGGCTGTCTGCTATCGCCGTTGAAGTTTCGCCCAGACCGCTTAGTCTCGTGCTTGGCTTGGGTGGTTCTACCTCTCGAATGATCCGCTGGATTTCGGCATAGCCAGCCTCTCGCAACGACGTCTCGTCGAACGGACGCGAGCCGACCAATAGCTCATAAAGAAGCACGCCCAGCGAATAGACGTCGACTCGCGTGTCGATGTCCGTCGCCGTCAAGTCTGCCTGCTCGGGACTCATATAGCCCGGCGTACCAATCAGCTGGCCGTGCTCGGTGAACATCGTTTGTTCGGTCAAGCGTTGATCGACCGCCTTAGCAACGCCGAAGTCGATGACCTTCGGCACTGGTTTGCCATCCTGAACAGCCACCAGCACGTTGGAGGGTTTGATGTCTCGATGAATAATACCCTTCTGGTGGGCGTGCTGGATCGCCTGGCAGGTCTCGATGATCAGCCCAAGACGATCCTTGGTCGCCAGCCGGTGTTCGTCGCAGTAGTCGGTGATGGGCACACCGGGAACATGCTCCATGACGAAATACGGTCGCCCCTCATCACTGACGCCGGCGTCGAAGACCTTGGCTACGTTGGGATGGCTCATCAGTGCCAAGGCTTGTCGCTCTGTCTCGAAACGGGCAACAACCTGCCGGGTGTTCATGCCTAGCTTGATGATCTTGAGGGCAACGCGGCGACGCACGGGCGTGTCTTGCCCAGCCAAGTACACAACGCCCATACCGCCTTCGCCGATTCTCTCCAGGATGCGGTACGGTCCAATCTGCACGGGGTTCTGGTCGATGACTCCTGGCTGAACCGAGAGCGCCTCGAGCGTCTCAGCCAGCATGTCCTGATCGGCAATGGGTGAGTCCAACAGTTCCCCGGCTGCGGGAAGGGCGGCAAGCAGCGATTCAACCTCAGCTTTGACCGCTGAGTCGTCACAAGAAGACTCCAACAGGGCGCGGCGCTGATCGGGCGGAACATCCAGCGCCCGCTCGAAGAGTTGCTCGACTTGCTGCTGTTGCTGCGGAGTTAATTCAGCCATTGCCTTGGATCTCCCTGGCCAGCCAGGCCCGCGCGTATTCCCAGTCTCGTTTGACCGTCGCTAAGGATACGCCGAGATTCTCCGCGATTTGGCTCATCTCAATTCCGGCAAAAAATCTTTGTTCGACGACTTTCGCCTTCCGCGGATCACGAAGCGCCAACTTTCCCAGGGCTTCGTCCAGGGCAATGACGTCGATGTCACGACCCGGATCGATGGCCACATCGTCGCCGAGTGGAATCCGCTCGGCCCCGCCACCCCGCTTAGCCGCCGCCCGGGCCTGGGCGTGGTTCACCAGGATGCGGCGCATGACGATGGCAGCCACGGCTAAGAAGTGCCCGCGCGATTGAAACCCAGCCTCTTTTTGATTGACCAGTCGGAAGAACGCTTCGCTCACCAGAGCGGTAGGTTGAAGCGTGTGCCCCGCCCGTTCTGATCGCATACGGCCAGCGGCGAGCGAGCGTAACTCCTCGTACAGCAGGGACATGAGCGCATCGGCGGCACCGGGGGCACCAGCTTGCATCTGCACTAGAAGTCGGGTTGCGTCTGCGGGATCGGCCACAAGCGGAATTATCTCAGAAACCATGAGCCACGAAAACCACATTTCCTGCGTACATCCATGAAGGCCCGATGAGGCCCAAGTAGGCCATCATAGCAGGCAGGGCATCATGGCAACGATGCCCCCTACACTCAGAAGGAGGATCCTCTAATGATTCCACAAGCACATTCGCCGACCAAAACCGTTGTCATCGCGTCTCTGGCGCTAGTTGTGCTCACCTTGGGCACTGCCCCCACCGTCGCGCAGGATCTGGCTGCCTGCGCGGGGATATACGAAGGCACTATTACGAGAGTTCACGACGATGCCATTCAGCCAAGGGTGCTTGAGGCCGAGATTCTGCCGGATGGCAGAGGCTGCGTGACCTTTGGGGGTCAAGGTTCATTCCGCATCCAGGAGAGCGGCGGAGTAATCCCGGTTGAACACGTCGGGGGCGATTCGCCATTTTCTGGGGATATCTCCAGCGGGAACGGGTGCCAAGGCGGCGGTACGGCTATAGTCTCGGCGACCTTCGATTTTGAAACCTGCACTCTCCGGTTTGTTCAAGACCCAACCCCCAATCTCGCCCCCGGCGGTTTTTCGTTCGTCCTTGCTCCAGTAGGTCGGGTGCCCGGGCCGCCGGAGGAGGATGACTGCACCAACGATTCAGAGATTTTTATTTGGTTCGGCAACGACGGCGACGAGTTTTTGAATGAGGACAGCTGGGATACCCTGGAAGCGCCGACCGCCACGGATCGCGTTTTATTTACCAACAACCAAATGGCCGGTGGCATGGTTCGTTTTGATCTGAACGTCACCAACGATTCGCTGAGCGTCTCCGGTGACACTGTCAATCTCGACCTAAACGCCGCCAACTATACGCTCACCGGCGACTGCCTCGTCCCATCCCTGTCGGTGGGCGTCGATCAGGAATTTACCACTATCCCCGGTCTTTTGGGACTCTTCAACTATTCCATCAGTGATGCCAAGGTGAAAACCCGCGGCATCACGGTCGGCGATAGCGAATTTGACAGGGGCTCGCTCTCCCTGGAAGACATGATCACGCTGGAGGATTCACTTTCTTGCGAGATTGGTTTCGAGGGAGAAGGCCGCCTCGAGATCGGCAATTCCCTTCTGGCCACCACAGGAGATTTTGACGTCGCAGCCAAGGCCGGCTCCACCGGCGACGTGGCCATCGCCCACACCCCAGATTCCTCGGATGATATTCTGGCGCTCTTCAACCTCCGCGTCGATGGCGTGACCAGCATCGGCGGCGAAGGCACGGCAACGATGGCCTTGGGCCAGAACGCGAGCGTTCTCACCGCTGATTTGATCATTGGCCAGAAGGGCAACTCCGACGGCACAGTCACCCTAAACGGGACCGATATCGACGGGAACGTTTTACCGGTCGATGAGCGGCCCAGGATCACAATTGGCGGTGACGCCACCATCGGCGATGAGGGCTTCGGCATGCTGACCATCAAGAGTGCCTCCGGCTTGCAAACCGACGCCACCGCCGGCGCCGAACTCCGCCGTATGGTCATCGGCAATAGATCATCCTCGGACGGCACCGTGGAGGTAGACGGCGCCGGGTCGTTGTGGTTCACGGAGGAACTTGTCGTCGGGCAGGAGGGCAACGCTGATCTGTTCATCGGCAACGGTGGCCGAGTGTTCAGCAAGGTGGGCTTGGTCGGACTGCTTACCGGCAGCGTGGGCAACGTTTCGGTCACTGGGTTCAGTTTCTGGAATGTCGAGGGGGCTGTGTTCGTCGGCACCCTGGGCAAAGGCACCGTCGGCGTCGATCCGGGCAGTGACGTCAACACTTCACAGTTCATTCTCGGTCCAGAAGGAAGGCTCGAAGTCTTGGCTGTGAGAATTACCGACTCATCGGGCACTGGCCCTGAAAAAGCCGGCATTCGACAGCAGCAGATCGATCAACCTGGCACCGGCCTCACTACCCAAAGCCTGACCCTTCAGGAAGGCTCCGAATTAGTGACCGAATCAGTCACCCTGGACCCAGGCGGCCAACTGGCTGGCGATGGCGAATTCGACTTCGACCTGACCAACCCCGGAGAACTGGCCCCCGGCGTCGATGAGTGTACGGCTGGACCGTTCGTGATCAACGGGGATTACACCCAGCAGGCTGAGGGAAGGTTACTGATGAAGCTCGGCGGCCCGGAGCAAGGCATCGACCACGATGTACTTTTTGTGAATGGAAACGTCACGCTGTCGGGCAGCTTGAGTGTCAGGGCCATCAATAACTTCCGACCCCAAGCGGGCGACGTGTTTGAAATACTCGCAGCTGATTCGGTCACCGGCGAGTTCGACTCCATCGAAGGCAGCGGCCAATACGAACCGACCTACGAAGCTGACCGGGTCTTGCTGACGGTGATCGCATCCCCGGCCGAGGTCGCAGTCACCTGTGAAGAGGCCGACAACCAAGGTCCGCCCAGGAGTGGATTTGGCCAAGGAAGCCGAAGCGCCGGCGGGCCGTGCGGTACAGGGATTCTGCCCTTGTTGCCGCTCATACTCTGCGGCCTTGGGCTTCTTGGAAGGTCCGGCTGCGGGAGGATCTGATCGCCCTGCCGGGCAGAGGAAGAGGAAAGTAACTGCTCCAAGTCACCTGGCTCTAATGGCTTGGCCAGGGAAGGCTTGCGTGGTGATGTTCTGTGGGCGTATCGGCTATCACCTCTCGTCGAAGTGGTGAGTCGATGGACTTGAGTTGCCGCAGGTAAGCGCCCAGCGCATCCTCGTCGAATTCAGCGAGGAATTCGGCACGGGCTGACTTGTTTCGGGCGATGATTTGATCGATTGTTTCTCGCTTGGTCATTGATTAATCCCAACCCTACGAAGGTCCGCCGGAAGGGATCAAGGTAGCACATTCTACCTTGCCCCAGCTGAAATCATCGGCCCCCTTGTTACGCGTCCTAAAGGCCAGTCGCACGCTCAAACAAGCAAGAACTGCGCGTCCCCATGCACGATACTCATCCCGCTTCAGCATTCGATGACTCATGCGTGTTCTTTGCCTGTAAGCATCGGTGTGGCCGGTCGGCTGAGGGCATTATTTGCGCCGGCACCATGCAACCCAGGCTGCGGCTGTGCCAGTCCCGAGGCGGTTGACCGTGACTTGGTCTTGGCTGTAGGCTTAGCCAGCATGGTTGTTCAATTCCTATGCCCTGCCTGTTCTCAGCCGCTCGAGATCGATGACCAATGGGCGGGGAAGCCCGTCTCATGCCCCTATTGCTGCCGCACTGTGACTACGCCGAGCGAATCCACCCTTGATCAGTCAGCTATTCCTCAGGCTACGGGTCTCTTGGAGGCAGATGGGCTGACTTCACCTGCGGCAGAGCAAATGGCACCGCCAGAGATCCCGACCACCTCCCATCCACTGGCTGGCTGGTCTTTGGCACTGGGAGCCGCCGCCGTGGCGGTCTTCATTGGGATGAACATCGTGCTGGGCATGGATCCGGAAGTGCAACGCACTATCGGCGGTGCACAAACCACGCGGGAAGTGCAAGAGCGCATGATGGAGCAGATGGCCAGCGGCAACATGCCCAGTTGGTTCTTAACCACCGTAATCGGAGGGCTCTTGATATTTGGACTGTGGCTTGCGGGCCTTGTTTGTGGCTTTATCGCCCTGTCCAAGCCGGGGCCTCGCCGCAAAGCACACCTCGGGCTACTGCTGTGTGGAGGACTGCTGCTGGTTTCTTGCCTCAGCACGATTTCGCCGCTCATAGGGTGACCCATCCTGCCGGCCATCTAGCATGGGCTTGAAGGCCTGCAAGCGGGCAATAGTGGCCGAAAAGGATCGCCCCCAATATTCCTCCAAATGGCTCCAAACAGCCAAAAGCACCGAGAATAGGCCAACTTGGGCGTCGTAGACCGTCCAGCCCCGATCCAATCCGCCGACCAGAGACGAGGTTTGGAAAAACGGTTTTTTTATGTTCTTTGTAGGTTGACAGTTCAGCCGCGTTTGATAGAGTACCTCGTCTCGCCGATGGGAAGTACCCAACCAAATGCGAGTTGCTCTTTGACAAGTGAACAGGTTTGTTGTCGCGAGAATGTAGGAGGTAGGTCGCCGCTACGCTCATTTGCGGAGGTCTATCTCAGATCTATCCTGGTCGTCCCTTAATCGGGGGCGACTCAAGGTGTGAATCGGCACCCCACAAGGGTTCCGTGGTCGGAACGGTTCGCCGTTCTGATTTTGATCTTATTCTCGCGAGCGTTACAGAGAATGAGATCTCCTAGCGCGTACTGATTGTCACCCGTTTCGATGGGTGGCGTTAGAACGATAATAAACTGAAGAGTTTGATCCTGGCTCAGATCGAACGCTGGCGGCGTGGCTAAGGCATGCAAGTCGAACGGATGTCTTCCTTTCGGGGAAGACGTTAGTGGCGAACGGGTGAGGAATACATGGATAACGTACCCCGGACTCGGGAATAGCGGCGGAACTTCGGTTCCTTTGCGAAAGTGCCGGTAATACCCGATGATCCCTCAGAGTCGCATGATTTTGAGGGCAAAGTTCCGGCGGTCTGGGATCGGTCCATGTCCTATCAGCTTGTTGGTGAGGTAATGGCTCACCAAGGCATCGACGGGTATCGGGTGTGAGAGCATGACCCGACACATCGGAACTGAGACACTGTCCGGACACCTACGGGTGGCTGCAGCAACGAATATTCCGCAATGGACGAAAGTCTGACGGAGCGACGCCGCGTGCAGGATGAAGTCTCTCGGGATGTAAACTGCTGTCAGGGGCTAGAAAGATCTGATCAGCCCCAAAGGAAGCACCGGCTAACTCCGTGCCAGCAGCCGCGGTAATACGGAGGGTGCAAGCGTTGTTCAGAATCACTGGGCTTAAAGCGCGTGTAGGCGGAATAGCAGGTGTCTTGTGAAAGCCCTCGGCTCAACCGAGGAATTGCAGGGCAAACCGCTATTATTGAGGCAGGTAGAGGCATGTGGAACTATGGGTGGAGCGGTGAAATGCGTAGATATCCATGGGAACGCCGGTGGCGAAAGCGGCTTGCTGGGCCTGTCCTGACGCTGAGACGCGAAAGCGTGGGTAGCAAACAGGATTAGATACCCTGGTAGTCCACGCCGTAAACGATGCGCACTAGGTATGAGGATTCTGACTATCTTCGTGCCGAAGCAAAAGTGATAAGTGCGCCGCCTGGGGAGTACGGCCGCAAGGCTAAAACTCAAAGGAATTGACGGGGGCTCACACAAGCGGTGGAGCATGTGGATTAATTCGAAGCAACGCGAAGAACCTTACCTGGGTTTGAAAAGGACGGATGCCCTTCGTGAAAGCGGAGTAGGCTGCCTTCGGGTGAAACGTCATTCAGGTGCTGCATGGCTGTCGTCAGCTCGTGCTGTGAAGTGTTGGGTTAAGTCCCTTAACGAGCGAAACCCTTGTCGTTAGTTGCCAGCGCGTAATGGCGGGGACTCTAGCGAGACTGCCGGCGTTAAGCCGGAGGAAGGTGGGGATGACGTCAAGTCCTCATGGCCTCTATGCCCAGGGTGTCACACGTGCTACAATGGCCGCTACAGAGCGACGCGATACCGCGAGGTGGAGCAAATCGCAG
>JAJDDP010000185.1 GCA_029260235.1 Phycisphaerae bacterium
CGGGGGTAACCTCCGGCGTAGATCTGTACGCTCTCAACGCCAACAGCCGGGTCGATCCGGGCACGGGCCGTCCCAACTATGAGGCTCCCGGTCAGCCGATCCGGAACGGCGACGGGGCCAACCTAGCCCTGGATTTGCTCGGGCTGGTCGCGGTGCCCGGGTCTTCGATCAACTCATCTCAAAACCTAAGTGTACCCGAGCCGGGTTCGGCGGCTATTTGGTGTGTCCTCGGCTGGATCGCCTGGGGACGCCGCCATCGTGGGGCTCAAACGAGTGCCTGTAGAAAACTGGTCTTGGATGGTGCCCTGCGATCTCGACGGGTGCGGAGTGGCTCATCTGAAACCGTTCCCCGCACCTCGCCGGGAAACGATGGGCAGCCACGATCAAATGACCGTAGACTGAGCAGCCGACGAAATACGATGAGGCAACCGGTTGCATGAGGGGGTTCCCCCGCCGACTGAGGCACCCCCACCTACTCTCGCCACATAACAAGCCCCCGAGGGTCGAACCACCCTTCGGGGGCAACTGCAATCACATTGCTACATCTTTGAAAGCGGAATTTTACTGCCGCTCGACCCAGTAGTTAATGACCTCGAATTGTTGCTTGCTTGGATCACCGTAGTTGTAGATGTATGTGAACAATCCAAAGTTGAAAACATTCTCCGAGAAGTTGTCAGCGTCGATGCTGCCAACTGTGCCGCGATAGATGGTCGACGAGCTGGTGCCCCAGGAAATGCCCGCTCCAACGCTTCCGCCGATGGTCGTCCCGACCGTCGCGCCTCCGGCGGAAACGGACACTTCCGATTCATATGCGATCTCCGCTCCGGCTCGATAGCTCGTACTCTCCGAAAAGCGAATCTCCGTGGATGTTTGACCACCGCCCTGCCCCACCGTCGCGGGTCGGCTAGTCTTGAGGCCATTACCGAGAAGGCGCTCCGCGATCGGCCCAAGCGCTTGGCCGGCTGCGTCGACGAGTTCACCCAGCGGTCCAAGATGCCCAAGCCCGCCGGTGTCGATTAGCGCATCGGCGTCTGCTTCGGTGGGATAGGAATCGAGATCGCCCCCGGTGTGCAGGAAAACGTTGCTGCCGACTGTGAAGCTGCCATCGGCCACACTTTGGTTGTAGAACTCGCGCTCGACCTGCAGCGTAATCGGGCTTCTCGGAAGATTGATCACAACGGTATCGCCCACAAGGTCTGGATCGGGATGCGAGACGATCTCGTACGTATACTGGTCCAGCGGGATCGTCGTGAAGATCACGGTATCTTCCACCGGACCCGTTACGTATTCGATCGTTTCCTCCAAATCGTAGGCTCGAGCTGCCGTAAAGGACGCCGAAGCCGTGAGGCGTGACGAAGCGCCAGCGCCGATGCCGAAGAAGGGATCTTTCGCTTCAAAACTGACAAATGTGCTGGCGCTGACCGTCACGGTGCCATCCACGCCGCCTGTCTGGCCCTCGGCTTGGCCAAAGGCGGTCACGCAGGCATCGGTATTCTGACCGATCCCTTCGGCACACGGGGCAGCCGCCAGAGCCGCGATCAGGATCGGTTCGGTGAAGACGAAGCGATACTCGCTGTCGGAGTATTTGAGCGCCAGGCCATCCTTGTCCACGTCGCATGGCACGATGATGGGGAACACTCGGGTTTGACCATTGTAGGTCTGCGTGTCGAGCCTGATGGCTTCGGACCATTGAGCCGTCTCGCGGGCAGGCCCGATCAATCCCCACACATGGATTTCGTGCGTCCACTGCATGAAAATGATCAGGTTTTCGCGACCATCGCCGGTGACGTCTCCCGTGACCATGCTCGACGTCGCATTGGACACCGTACCGCCGACGGTTGAGTTCGAGGGCAAGAACTCTGCATAAGGTAGGTTGAAGACACCGTCTTCGTTGTCCGCTTCGGTCCAGGGCTGCCCCTCAGCAAAATCTTCGAAGATGTGGCGGTTGGCCTGAATTTCATCGACGCCGTCGCCGTCCAGATCAAACGTGTTGACGTGGACTTTTCGGACCCGAATTTGATGTGAATTCGAATTACACCCGGTACCTGGCTCGACGTAGGTGTCGTCGATATATCGTGCCCCCATTGAACGAAGAGCGTTGAATTCCGATTCGGCGTCGTCTAGCGCGACGTAGATGTGTCCGTAGGAAGCACAGCCGTCATTATGAAACTCGGTGAGACCGGCGAGGATGATCTCGTCCCGGCCGTCGGCGTCGATATCGCCCAGCGCAACGTCGGCGACAACCGCCACGTGGGCACCACCATCCACGCCGATGACCAACTCATCTGACACGAGCTCTTGGAAGAAATTTGCTTCGTCGTCGATAATCCAGTAACGCGCCGTACCGCCGTTTGCGATGCTATCAAATTCGTTAATCACCACGACGGTCTCCTCTGCGTTGTCGTGATCAACGTTTCCGCCAGCCAACTCGATGGAAATCCGACTTCCCTCGATGCGCTGGGCGAAGGACTGGGTTTCTCGATCCAGCACGAATAAGTCGTTGTTACTATCGGCGGTCACAAGAAGAAGATCGCACCGAGTCGGCGTGCTGACACCGATGGCTAGGTCGGTATACCGATCACCATTGAAGTTGATGGCGGCGACCGAGACGCCCACTGCGTCCTGCTCGAATGCGATCAGCGTGACTGAGGCGGCTGACTCACCCTCGGCCGATTGATCGTCGAGGATCTCTATGTAGATCTCCCCAATGCGGGCGGGCGATGCCGGATCGGTGTAGACGATGATGATTTCGTCGAGCCCGTCGCCGTCAATATCACCAGCGGCGGCGGCGCGGGTTGATAAGGAACCCGCCCCACCGTTGAGGCCGGGATGAGAGCTAGACGAATCGGATTCCCAGATCTGGCCAGGCTCGAGTGCGTCGGTAACCGCTAGCCCTACTATCCCGGTATCGTCGTCAGCCAGCTCGACGAAAGCCGCCCGGTTGTCTAGGGTGTCGAACGTACCGGCGGGCGTCTCAACTGAGAGCTGTAATCCGACTAGAAATAGCTCGTCGGTTTGTGCGATAGTGGACGAAGAGCCTAATGGGCTGAAGCCTGCATCAACTTCTTCCTGTTTGTCATCAACTCTTGAGCTTACGCGCGTATCGACGCCGAGCATGTTCAGTGAATTCTCGATATCTTGGCCATCGGTAGAATCACCTTCGCCGTTGATGTCATCCCCGGTTGATCCATCGCTATCGCCACCAACATCTCCGCCTGGCCCATTTCTCCCATTGGAGTCGTCATCGGTGAGGCCGTTTGATCCGCTATTGCCCGACGTCCCACCGCCGCCAGTCGCCGCAGTGCCACAAGCTCCTGCGAGACCCATGCTGATCGCCAGCAGCATGGCGGCAAGCGCCATTGGCGACCCACTCCTTGACAACAATTTCATTAGCTTCGTTTGACGTTGCATTGATCCAACCTTCCTAGTGTTTCGAACGAGCGGCGAGGTGGCCGCAGCTGTATTTCACTGGCCCCGCCTCCGCAGACACGGCCCTCATTAGCACTCACGCAAAGGAGGTCACAAAGCCCTCACGAATTGTCATTTTTTTCAGGGACGTATCTGGCAGCGTTCGAGGCGGGTGGGGCCGGCTTGTCGGCAGGCAGCAGCGAGGATTGTCCACACTCGGCGCCTGGGCCTCTAGAGTCTATGGCGAAAATCGCCGTCCGATAGATGGACGGCAAGCCTTCGGCGAGAGCAGGTTGTAGCTGTGGTGGCGATGCGGTAGGTTGCTGCGTAGCTCGACCGGATGCAGCGGGGTGCAGCGCCCATGGAAGAATTGCCTCAGCGACAGGTTACACAGATGCTAGCGCGGGTCCGCGAGGGCGAGGATTCGGCCGTCGCCTCTCTGCTGCCGCTTGTGTATGGTGAGCTTCGAGCACTCGCGGGCGCCTATTTCCAACGACAAGACTGTGATCACACCCTTCAGCCGACCGCTCTTGTGCACGAAGCCTACATTAAATTGGTCGGCCCCAAGGATGCGGGTTGGGAGAGCCGGGCTCACTTCTTCGCCGTGGCCGCAAAGGCGATGAGGCAGATTCTCACTGACCATGCACGCCGCAAGAAGTCAGCCAAACGGGGTGGCGCCGCGGAGCGGCAGAGGGTCGCCCTGTCCGGGATCGATACGCCGGTCAAGCCGGATGAGTTTGACCTGATCGCTTTGGAAGAGGCACTGTCCAGGCTCACCGACATCGACGAGCGTCAGTGTCGAATCGTAGAGATGCGATTTCTCACCGGCCTTACCGTGAGCGAGGTGGCCGAAGTAATGAGCCTATCGTCGGCCACGGTAGAACGGGAGTGGCGCATGGCCAAGGCTTGGCTGCGCCGGGAGTTGAGCGAGGATGCACGCACGTGAGCAACACGCGCCATCAACAGATCAAGGACATCTTCTTCGGAGCGATCAACTTGAAGGCAGCGCTTCGAGGCGACTTTCTATGCGAAGCCTGCCAGGGCGACGAGGAATTGCGCCGCGAAGTTGATTCTCTCTTGCGGCATGATCTGGAAAAAGATGATGAGTTCGCTGATTCCGGGCTGGCTGGCATCCGTGTAGCCATGGATGAAGCGCTGGGATCTTCAGCAGTCGGAATGGTCAGCCCAGCCGCGGGCGAAGTGCACTCTTTGGCAATGCCCGACACAATCGGTCAATATCAAATCGTGCGCCTGGTCGGTGAGGGTGGAATGGGATTGGTGTACGAAGCGACGCAGGAACATCCCCGAAGAACCGTTGCGTTGAAGATCATTCGTCCAGGCCTTTCCTCGGAAAAACTGCTCCGCCGATTCCGCCTGGAAGCAGAAGTACTCGGTCAACTGCAACATCCTGGCATCGCCCACATCTATGACGCCGGGACAGCCGATGTGCCCTATGCAGCTTCCGGAGCACGGAAGCTGCCTTACTTCGCCATGGAGTTTGTACAGGGTGAGACGTTGGACGTATTTGCCAAAAATAAGGCTCTGAGCTCGCGTCAACGGCTGGCACTCATCGCCAAGACTTGCGAAGCCGTGCACCACGCGCACCAAAAGGGCGTGATTCATCGCGACCTCAAGCCGGCTAACATTCTGATCGACCGCGAGGGACAGCCAAAGGTGCTCGATTTCGGCGTCGCCCGGATGACGGATGTCGATATGCGTACGGCCACGATGCACTCCGCTGTCGGTCAACTCATGGGCACCGTGCCTTACATGAGCCCGGAACAGGTATCCGGCGATTCGTCACAGCTGGACATTCGATCTGACGTCTATGCCCTCGGGGTCATCAGCTATGAATTACTCGCTGGTAGTCTGCCGCACAACATGAGGGGGCGAACGCTGCCCGACGCCGTCCGCGCCATTCGCGACGAAGAGCCGCCACGCCTAAGTTCCATCAATCCCATGCTGCGCGGAGATGTCGAGACGATTGTCAGCAAAGCGCTGACAAAGGACAAGGAGCTGCGTTACCAATCAGCCTCTGAACTGGCTGGCGATATTCAGCGATACCTGGGTAACGAACCGATCACTGCCCGACCGGCCAGCGCGATCTACCAACTGCGAAAGTTCGCATCTCGCAATAAGCCGGTTGTCGCCGGCGTGGTAGCAGCATTCATCGCCCTGCTGGCCGGCGTCATTGCAAGTACGCTTCAGGCCCGAAGAGCCGGTCGCGCCGAAGAGCTGGCGCGTATCAGGCTCGAGGCAGCATTGGAGGCCACGAGCCTAGCAGAAGAGCGAGAGGAAGAGGCGCTGCGACAGACTCGGATTTCCAAAGCCGTTAACGATTTTCTCAACAAGGACTTGCTCTCCGCGGTCGACCCGACCCGCACACCTGATCGCAAGATCACTGTGCGTCAGGTACTTGATCAGGCGTCGAACGCAATTAGGGACAAGTTCCCGGATCAGCCGCTGGTGGAGGCTGCCGTTCGTTTGACACTGGGTTCTACTTATAGAAACCTCGGTGAATACAAAGAAGCGAAACCACACTTACTTCGAGGCGTAGAACTGAGAACCGAGCACTTGGGTTCGGATCACCGAGATTCGATGGACGCACGCGCTCAACTCGCTTGGCTCGTACATAAGCAGGGCGAACACAAGCAATCGGAGTCCATGCACCTCCAATTGCTGGAAGACCAACGCCGCGTCCTCGGAGCAGATGATCCTAGCACGCTGCAAACAAGTACTAACCTGGGGGTCGTCTATTCCGACCTCGGGCGATACGACGAAGCAGAACGCATTCAATCTGATTCGTTGGAACGACTGCGGCGAACACTTGGCACAGAATCGAGCATGACGCTTCAGTCCATGAACAACCTGGCGGTCGTCTACGTCAATCAGGATCGATTAGAAAAAGCGTCCGACATGTTCGGCGAAGTCATCGAGCTACAGCGCGAGGTTTTGGGTGAACAGAACCCGACGATGCTCAAGACGATGATGAATCTGGCCTATATCCGGGAATATTCCGGCAAATACGCAATCTCCGAAGCACTTTACAGCGAAGTTTTGCAAGGGCAGCGGAAAGTGCTCGGCGACGAACACCCCGATACCTTGCTGACGATGAGCAACATGGCCGTCTTGTACGAGTCGTGGCGACGCCCAGAGCAGGCTGAGCCGCTCGCCCGGGAGGTCGTGGCCACACGGCGAAAGGTGTTGGGCGACGAACATCCTTTCACCATTACAGCCATGGGCAACCTCGCCAACATCTACAGCCTGCAAGAGCGTTTTGATGAATCAGAAGCCCTGTTCCTCGAAACGCTTGATCTGCAGATCAGGGTGGTCGGCGAAGAAGATCATGGGACACTGGCCTGCATGAACAACATCGCGTTGTTGTACCAGAAGATGGGTCGCTACGACGATGCCCGCAAATTGCAGGAGAAGACGCTGAAAATCCAAAAACAGTTTCTCGGCGAATCACATCGACACACGCTGATTTCTATGTCCAACCTCGCGCGAACGCTTCGCGATATGGGGCGATTGGAGGAGGCTGCACCGCTGTACGCCGACACTATATCAGTAGCGATGGCATCGTTGGAACCGGACGACAGGTTCTTTGGAGGGCTCCGCCTTCATTACGGCAGATGCTTGAAACGCATGGAGCGCTTTGAAGAGGCGGAAAAAGAGATGCTGGCGGGGTTGGACGTTGTTAGCGATACCTATGGCGAGGAGAGCGAGCGGACCTCTCTAGCGATCGGCTGGATTGTGTCGCTCTACGAAGCATGGGATCATCCTGATGAGGTGCAGCGGTGGCAAGCGAGGGCATCGGATGGTGATGGCTCGTAAGAGCTTGACCGGCTGAGCTACACAAAGAGCGTCAGCGATCGAGGTCCAGCTCTGTATGAGAATCATGCCAGTGACGGCGACTCGCTTGGCAACTTGAACTGCTACCTGCACACGCCCCGTGAATCCGTGGTTAAGGTAGGCTACACATCTGCCAACGCGGCCAACGAAGACGAGCAGCTTGAAGGCTGCTCCCACGGTCAACCACCGGTTGCCTCCACCTTCATCTACGACGCAGCGGGAATCCTCGTTCTTGAAGAACGAGGATTGGGATACAGAAATGATTTTGAGAATCCGCTGGTAGAGGTTCATCATGATGACGATGGCATCCGCGACGATGGTCAGAACGTTCTAGATGAGAATATTTTGGACGCGCAAGCTGAGGCGTTGCAGCGTTTCTACGTTCATGGCCCGACCTATATCGGCGGGCACGGTTTTGCGTACGATTTATCCGCAAGCAAGAACTATTACCTGTTTTGCCACTAGGCAGATTAGAACTGGTCATCTTGAGGAGGCCGTGGATCGCCTCCAATGCCAATTCAGCCAGCACTCAGCGATGAGGCTGGGTTGTCTTCGACCCCATCTGCGCCGTGTTTCTAGCGATCATGGTCTTCTATTTTGTCTGCTTTGAAGGACTGGTGGGAGCCACGCCGGGCAAGTGGCTCCTTGGGATTCGCGTCGTGCGGCTGGATCGTGGCAAGCCCGGTCTGGCCAAGAGCCTGGGACGAAACCTCCTCCGACTGTTGGGCGGTCTGCCTGCTCTGAACATCGTGGGGGTTGTGCACATCCTGCGCTCGCCCGAGAAGGCGCGATTTGGTGATCGTTGGGCAGGAACTCGCGTCGTTCACGTAGGGTCGGTTGGCGCGGGAACGAACAAATCAGCAGTCAGTGTCATTCGGCGGGTAAGGCGGCAGCGTAGTAAGCCGAGTGTCCTCGACCGGCCCGCCGGCGGTGAAGTGGTATAGGGATTGGTACTTCTTGCCCTCGAAACCGAAGATTTCATGAACCAGATCATCGAAGAAGCATCCAATCCCTGTGCTGCGGATGCCGGCAGCCTCGGCTTCAAGGTACAGCACTTGGCCGATCATTCCAGTCTCCCAGAAAAATCGTCGATAGCTCCATGCGCCATCGCTCCTTAGCGGCCCTTCGAAGTCGACGATCATGCCCAGGCTGAATGCACCCTGAGCAGCAATCTGCTGGCCACAACTAACTTGGCCTGCGACGGCGCGGGCATCACCAGACATCAAGTGATATAGAGGCAGAGTCGACGGACAGCCGTCGGGCTTCTGCCAAGTGAATTCCGGCTTCATCGACTCGCGAAGCGAGACCAGCTGGCCCGGCGAGCGGACGAGGAAGTACAGCCCCGGGTCCAATCCTTCGACAAGATGCACAAAAATGCCGAGGTGCACCTGTGCCGGCGGGCCCAGGGCGTTCCACGGAGGATGGCCGAATCGGGGCAGCACGCGATCCATTATTAAATAGAACTGGTCGGCGGTGATGCTCGTGCGCCCGTCCATCGCAACCGCACTTCGCCGCTGACGAATGATCAGCCGCCCCGGAACCGCTGGGCGGCCGTGGTTAAGCAAAGCCGGCGATTCGGCGCTTGGCGTTGAAATCGATGATTCCGGCGTTGATGACTTTGTACACGCGTTGGCGACTGAATCGATCAGCTCCCATTCTACATGATCGGAACTGAGGCTATTTGCGCTGCCATACCATTTGCGTTGCCCTGCCAACCCTAGTGCCTCGCTCTGAAGATGGAGCGGCGCCTCAATGATCTCCGCTTCGGTTGAAGGCGTGACCGCGACGAGCAAGTCGGGATGCTCGGGGTCGGCATGCTCGAAGTCCTGTGTGCGGTCCAACCCGAGGAGGTCGGCTATTTCCGCATCACTCACCTGATTGAGCGGCCAAACACCCCACCCTTGCAACGCAGCCGAGAAGCTTAGTGCTGCCAATGCGTGACCCACGTCATGCTGACAATATCGGTAGGCTCTTTCACCGTACTTCCACGCCTCACGCCAATGAATGGAGGAGAGTCCGACCAAGAAAGTTTCGCCTGGAAAACCTTCAGCAAGACGATCCCAAACGTCGGCCTCCATTTTACATCGCTGCTCCAGCATGTGCGCCTTCGGCGCGTAGTGGAACACGCCAGGAGTGCCGGTCATGCCAGGGACCGGGCCGACTGCAATGTACCCTTCGGTGGGGTGCAGGTTACCACTCGATGGATTGATCCGCAGCGCCCAGCGAGTCTCCTGGTATTCTTTCCAGGCCGACAATGCCAGCGAGTACTGAAAGAACTCCGAGATTGACTCTAGGCATACTGAGTGAGGGGCGATGCTTCTTAACTCAAACAAGGCATCGTATGAAGGTGAATCCATCGGTGGCGCTAGAGCAAGCGGAACATGAGGTGCGTCTTGATAGCGGCGAAACGGATCAGGCTGCATCGCCCAGTCCATGCAACCCGAGCTACGGGCGTACCGATGGGGATGGTGTTTTGTAGTTTCGTGATAGTGCAGAGCGAGCTCTACAGCGTCCATGGTTGTCCCCCCGTTCTGATCGCCACAGCCATTCAGCCGACTTGCGCCAAAACTGCCTCCAGCGAAGTGAAGCGTCCCCAATCGCGTCCGCCACCGAGGCGATGGGACAACTCCTTGAGACGCTCCTTCAGATCTACAGCACGCACATAGTCGGTGAGTTGCATCCCCTCATAAAGAACGCAGAGGCTCCGAAACGCAATCGCATTATTTGACTTGACCGCATACGCGTCAACCGGAAACCCATACGCACGGCAAAGCATGGGACGGTCTTGGTATGTGCTACACAGGTTGCCGACAAGCAATGGACACGCCGGGCTGGCTGCATTCAACTTGGAGACCCGAGCCATGAAGAGATGTTCATCGCGTTCCCCTGGAACATCTCGAGAACCTTGGACTTCGCCAAAAACTTGAGCCTGCTGATTCAGGAGCGCGCTGGCTCGGTCGCGTGATTGAAGCCGCACGGCAGTCGGCAGAGCTTCGATGGCAACTGCCCACTGGACAGCTTCAGCCAGCGTCACGGCGAACACGGCTCCGCTCTTGCAACAATGGTCGCAACCTGCCCGACACAAATGCGGATTACGCCGGTCCGCTTTGAAGGCATCAGCACGCCCGCGGAATTCGTCAAGAACAGCCCTTAGCTCCGAGAGCACAGCATGCACCTCATGCAATCGAATCGAGATGCCCGCTAGGTCGATGCGCCGGAGTTCGTTCATGAGGTCGACCTTCTGCGCGGGAGCAGCCCGGACGGACACAGCCAAACGAGCGCCACTCCGGCAGGATATAGAGCCCCGCGTAGGTCGACTGGATTCATAGACCATCGGAGTAGAGCTCAGCCCAGCCCTCTGTGGACGGATGGCGCATGATCATATGAGCAAGCTGCCCCGGCGCCCCGGTTTCCTCGGTGTGGTACCGAACAAACACCTCCCTACCGGGCTGAAGTGCATCCTCGACCCCATTAGGATCGAGTAGTTTGCGCATGATTCCACCAAAAACATGCCCGCCATAAACGAGGGTCATTGTATCGCCCATCACGCGGACTTCTTCCAACACATAACGCCGGAATTCCTTGGGCGGCTCCTCGATCATGCCCGCGAGCCGATCCCAGGAAAAAATGCCCGTGTCGTGGCCATCAGAAAACAAGAACTTGAGGGCGTAGTTCCCGACAAGCTCCATGTTAGTGATCCCTATGTCGTTCGGAACAGAATCAAGGTCCAGCGTACGGACGCCTGTTCTCTCATCCACGCAACCAGCACAGCAACACCCACAACGGAGCGCCCTTACTCCATAACGGCGCACGTCTGTGCCACTCCAAGTAATCTGAAGCACGTTCTCGGCACGTTTCAGCTTAATGTCCGTCGGTGCGTCACGCATGATCTTCTCAAAAATGGCTTACTGGTCGGCGCATTGAGGTCTTGAGCAGACCGGCGTCGAGCTTGCGACTCTTACCGCCCATCCTAGCAGACACGGAGGATGTTGCATAAGATCTCACGTCAGATCAGAAGCCCAGTGGAAGCAGGTGGAACGTGGCAAACGATTCAACGATGGAATTAGTTCGCCCAGGTGCGTGGGATGGTAGATCGACGCTGGTATACGACGGTCAATGCGCTTTTTGCCGCCGCTGGGTGGCTCGAATCGCTGGTAGGGATCGGACAGATACGTTCGAATTCGTTCCCAGGCAGACCGAAGGCCTCATCGAGCGATTCCCGAAGTTAGCTGAGGGCGACTTCAACACAGGCATGCGCTTGATTACACCCGACGGCGCTGTCCATGTGGGTGCGGACGCAGCCTATCAGGTCGTGCGGCGGCTTCGACACTGGCGTCGCATCGCCTGGATGTATCACTTACCTGGAATTGGTTTGCTAGCGCGATCAGGTTACGCCTGGATCGCATCCAATCGGCAGTCCTTGAGTGGCGGAGGCTAGAGTCTTCGCAACAGCTCTGCCATCGCCGGCCCCAGGTCGCGGCCCATGCCTTCACCCACAGCCCCAACCTTTTGACAACCCGCCTCCAGCACCGCTCGGGCTTCATCTTTGCGGTCGAGCTTGATGAGTACTTGCCCTAGCACATGGTAGGTTGCCAGATGCTCTGGGGCGCTGCTGTTCGTGAAACTGAGGTGCGCCGCTGCCTCGACCAACTCTTCGGCGCCCCCCTCTTGAAACAATGCCTGTCCAAGCCCAAACCGACTCAGCGGATCTTGCTCATCCAAGGCGACCAGCTTTCGAAATCTCGCAACGTCCAGAGCCATAACTCCCCCACCCGCCTAGCGGCGGTATCAAAAGACAACCAACACATCCACTCGAAAACAAAATATTATCAAAGCCAAACAACAATGCAAAGCCCCCGCATCACTGCATCCCCGGGAACTGATCGATCAGGATCGCGACCCCGAAACGACTCGCTAAGCAGGCGGCTGCTCGCGCTCAACCAAGAACTGCATCCATCTTAGCCGCGAAAATAAAGTCGCTCTCGGTCAAGCCGTCAATCTTGTGCGTCCAAATTTCCACACCGACCTTGCCCCACGCCAAATAAAGATCGGGATGGTGCCCCTGCTGCTCGGCGATCACACCCACGCGGCTCACAAACGCCAGCGCTTCGACAAAATCAGGAAAGGTGTAGGACTTGGCCAGATGATGCTTTTGATTCAGCGCCCACCCCTCCAGTTGATTCAGGAACCCATCGACCTGTGCCGCGGTTAACGGCGGAACGCCACCCCGACAGGGCACGCAATCTTTTTTCGACAGTTTCGACATCGTTCTCACTCCGAATGCCAAGTTTCGTACCAGTTGAGCATTACCGGATCAACCGAGGATGACGCCAAGGTCATCTGCTCGAGCCGACGCCGACAAGCTTGGCGACAATGCCCACCCTACCCGCACTGGGCCGCCAAACTACGTCGGATGGATCAACTCCGCCAGAATTTCCAGGCTATCGACGATACGAGGCCCGGATCGGTTGAAGTTGGCGTTGCCATCGACTCATCGGGCGGTACGGTGCTTTGCTTGGTGCTCGGCCCATAGGAGAGCTTGTAGCGGAAGGACAGCCAACCGGCCGGATTCGCCAGGGTAAAATCCTGGGAGATGCGGCTGCGGCCGCCCTCGCCTGGTTCGGAGAGGACCGCGAAGTTGTTCGAGCCCGTGCCGGTGACGATGGCCACGTCGCCAACATCGGACCAGCCGGTCAACTGGTTATCAAAGTCGCCGTTGGTAGGCTGAGCCGCCGCTGGGGACGACCAGCCGATCCAAAGGGCCAATACCACTACGATCTGTTTTCCCGTGCTCATGATTCTTTCTCCACATGCTTGTTGCATGGACGGTTGCTTTATTGATCGTTGATCCAAGCGCCCTACCCTAGAATTCGCTGACTGGTCGAGGGTTCCTGGCGGGCCGACTTCGATCCAATACCCGACGTCTCTGGAAAGCAGCAGCTCAAATCTGCAGCCTGACTCAATCGCGTCGTCAGGTACTTACGATTCAAATCGTTCGATCAGACCTCCAAGCATAAGATCAGGGTTCTCCGCCATCACTTCGATACATTCTGCAAAGGATTCTGTCTTGTCTTCTGCATCTGTCATCAGATTCATCAGGTGGTCCGCGTAGTCAAGCAACGAGGAGACCAAAGTCCATGATTTCTCTTCGTACGCGGAGAAGCGCGCGCGAATTACCACATCATGCAAAACGCGGATGGCGTTCAGCTGTTTTTGGGGAGCGATCATGATCAAGTTCCTGTGTCCATCAATACATAAGCAATTCGAGTGCCCGCGGCACCCTCCTCGACATCGATAGGCGGAAGAGTGTCGTCGTATGCGCCTTTTAGGGCATTCATCATGCGATCTCGACCGACTTTGTCACGTATTTCGATTGCACCCTTAGGCGATCTCAGCGAGTCGATCAAAATATCCTCTTCCCCAACCAACTTCCCATTTCTGTAAATTTTGGCCCTAATCCTTGCCTTCCCTTGAAGCCAGCTGGCTTTGCTTCTGCGCACGCCATCGAGAATTTCGTATATTTTCTTGGGGCCACCACTTCCCGCCAGTGCCCTTCGCGTCCCTGCTAATGTCAAGACAACGGTGAGTGCAAGAATCAACGTAAGAAACGCTGCTTCATCTGGGCTTGAGGCGTTGACGATATCTCGTACGCCGAACCCGATGTCTCCAACGAATGCAAGTGCAGCTGCTATTCCGAATCCGACAACCAATTCGAGTCCCCAAATCAAGCCGATTACCGCGCCAGCCCCCAATAAGAGCGCGGTGAACGCCGCGGCCTTGAATGCTGATTCCAATCCTCCAAGGAATGCTCCTTTCCACCCACCCGTAATCCCACCGAGTATTGACCCCACAATGAATCCTGAAATGGCAGCTACCTTTAACGCTCCAAGGGCGGTGAAGAAATATCCCGATGGGTCAACGTTATTGACAGGGTCCGCACCCACATACATGTACCGGTGGAGAGTTACCGGATCGCGCAGCCGTCCTTCAAACAGATCCCTGCCGGTAAACCGCCCTGCACCTTGATCGTAGTACCTCGCCCGTAGGTAGTAGTTGTCCAACGACGCATCGTATTGTTCGCCGGTGTAGAGGTAATCGTTGAACGTTGTTTCTGTCGAGTCGCGCAGGTTGCCATACGGGCTGTAGATGTAGCTGTCCGTCACCGCGACCAGAGCTGGATCGGCATCGGTGTTGGTTAGGTTGCGGGTGCTCATTTGGCCGTCGTAGTGGTAGTAGCGTGTGTCTGTTGTTTCTCTACTCTGGCTGATGAGGTCGTGGCCGTAGGTGTAGCTTACCTTTAGCGCACCGGCTTCGTCGCGCTCCTCCAGCACTTGGGCGTAGGGTTGGTTCTTGTCAGTTGTGAACGTCGTTACTACGCCACCTACCGACTTCGCATTGCGAATTCCGTCGTCGTCGTAGCTGTAGTTGACGATGTTGGACACGCCTTGTTGTGGATTGGCGAATTGAATCAGGCGGTTTTCGGAATCGTAGAGGTACTGGCCTTGGATAATACCATCAATTTTCTTTTCGTTCTGGTTGCCGTTGGTGTCATAGGCGAATTCGGTTTCGACTGTGGCTACGCCTAGCGCGGTGACCATCCCTGCTTCGGCTGCCCGATGCAGCGCAGCTTGGTTGTAGAGTTGGGCTATGGCTTCTGGACCCACGATGAACAGCGGGATCATAGCCAGGGCCATGGCTGTCGTCCTTCGCCACCGGCGCCTTGCTCGCACGCCCAGCGGACCTGAGCCAAGGAAAGCGAACGGCGCGAATAGGCATACCATCGACACGAAGCTGAATCCAATCAGCGCGTAGCCGTTCCAGGCTGACGGCTTGGGTGTCATGTAGGCTATGTATGTGCCGTCTGGGTTCATACGAATCGAACACGTTTGGTCACTGAGCCTTGTCTCGGTTAGTAGCCGGTCCCGCTCATCATAAGTATACATCACCGAGATCAGGCTGCACGGCGCCACAGCTTCGGTCATCAGCGTCCGGTTGCTTGACCTACCCCCGCTGATGGTACCAGATCCATTGTTAGTGGTTCGGGTGTACGATTGCTCCTTTTCGTCGTTACGGAGGGGAGGAAGCCGGGGTCCAGGGGCAGGACCCCAAGGGCCGCGTCAGCGGCGGCCGGTGGCGGCCAGGCGATCGCTTCTGGCGCGGGCGGCCGGTAGCCCAACGAACTGTGTGGCCGGACGATGTTAAGGAAGAGGACATCCCCAACAGCTTGAAATTGAAAATCCATGTCAACTTTGCGGCGGGCAGCTTTCATGCCAAGCGATGTTGGCTGATTGATGTCTTGATGTTGGGGTTTATGGCGATTCCGACCGGACGGCTTCGTCAGTGTAGAGAGCCCGGGGTGCCACAGGCTCGTCTGGCATCACAGTTTCAGGACAGACGCTTCGGCCTTCGACCTGCCATTGTCGTGATCGGAGCCTCTGAGTCCAGACGAGGTACACGCACCACAGGCCTGCCGGTAGCAGTGTCAAGACAAGCAGCAGTGTTGACGATGTGCCCGCAGCTTCGCCAGCCCAGGCCAGCAGGAAGCCCATGGGAAAAGCGCCGAGCGCCAAGGCCAATGTGAAGCGTCCAAAATGCATCCTGGCCAGGCCAGCCATGAAGGACAGCACCTCCGGCATAACCGGCATCGCCCGCGAGGCGATAATCCCGCCGATCCCCCAGGTGTCGAAGAAGCGCTGCAAGTCAGCCATGTCTTCTCGGGTAGCCAGCAGCCTGGCAGCTTTGCGCCCAGCCAGACTCGCCAGCCCGTAGGCAACCAGCCCAGCCAGGATCGAGCCAACCGCCCCGATGACACCTCCCCAGAATGCCCCGTACATCACACCCGCCGTCGCCACCACAGGGGAGGCGGGGATCGGCAAGAACAGGTCGCCGATCAGAAGGAGAAGGACAACGGCCCAGGCGTAGGGCTTGGCAGAGCGGACCCAGGCGGCAAACTCGGCCGACGCAAAATAGGCATCCATCGCCTCGTGCCAGAGAAAGTATGGAACCAGGATGAAGACAACAATAGCCGCCACGATGCCAGCAAGTTTCAGATGCAAGGACCGCTTGGATTTCATGCCGTAGCTTTCACCAAGATTGTGATGGCTCGTCGCAGCTTCATGATCGAGATGTAACAGACCAAGCTTGCCAGGTCCAACCTCGGGATGCGGCGAAACGGAAGTCGTGGGTCGTTGAACGCAACCACACCGGCACTATCGGCAACGTAGGTGACCGTGCTGGTGGTGGTCAGTTCCGCGAGCGGGACGCCCCGGCCTGTTTTAGCATCGACGACGGTGACCCGAAAGATATCGTGCGATGCTGCTGGGGCGGGAGCACTCAATGGCAGCGCCATCGCGACGAAAAGGGGGTACTGCCAGCCTGGCACTGCGACGCGTTTCCAGTGAAGCGCCTGCCTTATATTTCCTGCAGTCGTTCGCACCACGATACCAATCATGGCGGTTCGCCAGAGTCCAATCCGGGGCGAAGCGCAGACTCGCTCGTCCGCAGGTCAGAACTCAAACGGGATCGAGTCTGCCGTCTCCCGCGTGTCTGCTGGCATGAAGTGGATGTAGCGACGCATCATCTTGTGGTCTCTCGGTCAATGGTCTCTTGGGGGCCACTTTCAGGCGGTTGAGTGCGGTTTCGGGCAGCACGTGACAACCGAATCGCCAACCAGCCGCCAGGTTTTCAGACCGGCTTCGTAGGGTAAGGTGGTTCTCATCGAGGCAATCACGCCCTAACGCCAAACTGAGAGAGATCGGCGTGCGCGCCTACCTCTGCCAGAAGCCGTGGTGGATACCGCCCTGGATGTAGATGGCAAAGGTGCCGTGGCCGGGGATTTCCATCGGCGGGTGGGCCACCTGGCCACCTGGCCACCAGCCTCCACTGCCGCAGCGACGGCCGCCTCGATGTCGTCCACCAGCCAGTAGGGCCGCACCACCGGCTCCTCCGACTCGTGCATGGGCGCTCGCACCCCCACGAGCCCGCCACCTAACATCGTGGCCGTCCGCGCGTTACCGAGCCCGGCGTCTGGCCCGCCAAACTGCAACCCATTCGTTGCGGCGTAGGCGGCGCAAACCGTGTCAACGTCCTGGGTCACGATTTCGAGATAGTGAATCTGTGTAGCTCTTTCATCCAACGTTTTAGGTTTGATTCGTCCACGCGAAGGGCTCTCAAGCCAATGGCTATTCTACTCGCTCCGAATCCCATTGTCGCCATGGATCGGCGTGTCGCGGGCGGTGTCATCAATGCGAAGCAGGTCGGATCGCCCAGTACGCTGACCCCGATGGTTTGGTGATTTCAATCGGCGAAGAAGAGCATGGAGGTTGAGGTGCGGTCAATCCTGAAGATGGTCTATGTCATTAACGAAAACATTCCCCGATTGCCAATGGTAGAGCCAACCGACGGTTGGGATGTTGCTCACGACCGTGGGTGGATTTGCATTTGCGGCTCCTGAACCCGTCGCGCCCTTGTTGGGTCCAACCGGGCATGGCGGAATCTGACGCAGGTAGGGGCCGTTTTTGTACACCGCAGTCTTGTTGTTCGACATCGCACCGGTGTCGCTAGTGTACATCCTGATCGCGTGAAGAGCCGTCGGGGGGGGAACCATCGTGCTCAATCGCATAGAGATCGATGGCCGTGCGAAGCGCTCGAAGATCGGCCTTTAATACCGACTCTCGCGCCCCGGCTACCGCGTTGGACATCCGGGGGACCGCGATCGCGGCAATGATGCCGATAATCACGATCACAACCACGAGTTCGACAAGTGAGAAGCCGTGTGAGCGCATAGGATAACTATCGACGCCTCGGCGACGGATGTTTGGATTCTGCGCAGCTCCTCAAGAATGGGAATGCGGTCTTGCAGCCGATGCCGGGCCGCTCAAGAGTCCCCAAATACGCGACGGTACCTCGATCTCAAAGCCCAATAATATCAACCTCAATGGGTGCGTCTTGCAGGTACCCCCAAGCCTCTCCACAGAGTCATTTCAGGCAACTGGCAACGGTTTCAGGCAGTGCGTGACAGTCGAACCGCCAGCTAACCACCAGAATTCCAGGCGCCTTTGACTCTCGGCTTGATGGCCTCGACCTCACCCATGAAGCATCCCGGCTTTCGTCGGTCCGCATGATTCTGATAGGATTTTGGCGAGCACCTCTTTCGAGGAGAGCGAGAGAGTCGGCGGTCCGAGCTGTCGGCTCATCTTCTTTGCGCGGAGGAGGAAAGCACGTCGAGTCGTTCAACTCCTGTGGCCGTTTTGATCTGCATTCTGATCCACCAGAAAACGACAGAGTAAACGCCATTTCGCAGCCTAAGTGATGCAATGATGCTTAGATTCAATCGCCAAACGTCACCCCGCATGGCCATGTCGCCGTCGACTAGACGTCGGAGCGTGGAGTATGAAAACAAGAAGGACTCACGCCAAGTGGTGGCGTAAGTCCTTACCAGGCAACGTTTTAGATAATCAGGGCGAAAGGATTAGAACCTTCGACCTCTTGACCCCCAGGCGAACAACTGCCTAACATCTGATCACCAGCCCGGCAAGGCTTTACGTTGATTCATCACGTGATTCCGGGTTCAGTTAGAGCAAGATAGGTCCAGATGGGATTAGGTTGCGCCGCCGATGCCAGCCTCTGGCCCTCTCTCGAAGGAAGACTCGCCGCACTCTGAGCCAACTCCACTCATGGGAATAGGGACCGCGAGTCAGATGAGGATTGGGCCATCGGCGCGCCAAGACTTCAAGTTCATTCCGAGCCATTCGGGGCGATCAGCCAGAATGTTCCTAATCAGGGAAAAAAGGAAGCGAAGCACGCACACTTGACGGTCTTCCGGAGCGGTAGATCCGCCGCGAGGGGATTGAAGAGAGTCGACAGAGGCAATGCCGTAAGTGCTTTGTCGGCAAGGAGTACGAAGTAAACAGGAGGGACAGGATCTTCAGGGACGACTATATAGAACCGGGAAGCCCATGGAAGAACGGTGATATCGAGTCCTTCAACGGCAAGCTGCGCGATGAGTTGCTCAATAGCGAGATCTTCTACACGTTGACGGAGGTCAAGGTCTTGGTCGAGCGTTGGCGACGGGAATTCAATTCGGTCAGGCCCCATGGCTCTCTGGGGACAGGGCACCGGACCCGGACCCGATGGAGATAGCGAAGCCCGCATGCTCAGCTCCGCTCGTTCCACTCGCTACGATACACCCGCCGGTTGGTACTACTGATGCGGAAGGACTAACATAAACATTGGCACAACGTTCGAGGGCAGGTCACTCTTTTGAATCCACGGATGGTGGCGGCCCGTGAATTCCAGATCAAACCGGTGAACGCCCAAGGCAGCAATCAAAACACCATGAGGGACTAACGAGGCTGGCAAACACGACGCTCGGTTCTAGAGCCGGCATGCGGTAGGATGATGATCAGGAGTTCGGTAATGGAGAATCCCAAACCAATCGGCTACAGCGCGACGATGGCCGCGGTGTCGCACATTCACCGGGCCGCCATCGTGATCGACGGGCACAACGATCTGCCCTGGCAAATACGCTCGCTGGCCAGTTCTTCGTTCGACAACATGGACATCGCTCTGCCGCAGGACAAGCTGCAGACCGACATACCGCGGCTTCTCCAGGGTGGTCTTGGAGGGCAATTCTGGGTCGTGTACGTTCCGCCCGAAACGGCGCACTCCGGGACGGCTACCGATATGGCGCTGGAGCAGTTCGACCTGATACATCGTATGGTGAAGCGCTACCCCGCGGTGTTCGAGCTGGCCTACACTGCCCAAGACGTCGTCCGCATTCACAAGGATGGAAAAATCGCCTCGTTGATCGGCATCGAGGGCGGGCACACAATTGAGAATTCCTTGGATACCCTGGCCAGATTCTACGATCTTGGCGCCCGGTACATGGGGCTGACCCACTCGGAAACCATCGACTGGGCCGATTCAGCCACCGACCAAGCGCGCAGCGGCGGGCTATCGACGTTCGGTGAGCAGGTGGTCCTAGAGATGAACCGTCTGGGCATGCTTGTGGATTTAGCTCACGTCTCTACGGAGACCATGCACGACGCCCTGCAGGTGAGCGAGGCCCCGGTGATCTTCTCTCATTCGTCAGCCTACGCCATTGCCGAGCACGACCGCAACGTGCCCGACGATGTGCTTCGAATGGTCGCCAAGAACGGCGGCGTTGTGATGGTCAACTTCTTCTCCGGCTTCATTCATCCGGAGGGTGCCCAACTCCTGACGAACTGCTTTCAGGAGGAGCGCAGGCTCAAGGCTGAGCATCCCGACGAACAGGAGTTCGAGCGGGCGCGGAAGCAGTGGAAGGAGGCCCACCCCATCCCGCACGGAAATGTCGGCACGTTGGTGGACCACATCGATCACATCGTCCTCGTCGCCGGCATCGACCACGTCGGCTTGGGGTCGGATTACGACGGGGCGGGCACCATGCCGGCACAGCTCGAAGATGTATCCGGGTATCCGTACATCACACAGGAGCTGCTAGAGCGTGGCTACTTCGAGCGGGACATCCACAAGATCCTGGGTGGCAACCTGCTGCGCGCCCTCCGTCAGGCCGAGCAGGTGTCTGGCAAATCGGGAGACTAGCCCCCATGAGCAATTCCTCCACCGCAAGGCCTTGATCCGACAATCGGTAGATGTGACCACAGTCCCAATCCCAGCTCGGTTCCGGGCAAATTGTCCAAAAGCACAGTCAGCCATGACTCGCGATGTCACGAGGACTTGGCGAATGACGGCGGCGGGACGCCCGCACGCGACCTTCAGGTTGTGATCCCTACGCGCGGAATCGGCGTCTGTCCTTGTTCCAATGCTCTCACCGACTCACGTCAACGTGCGGATGGACCAAGCGCGGCTCTTGCGTACGGCAGTTAGAGGCCGTACAAGGTTGTCGGATTCAGCAGTATTGTCGAGCCTAGCAAGGAGCGATGGATATGGGTGATAAGGGCAAGAAAGACAAAGGCAAGCAGGAAGTGCAGAAAAAGGCGAAGCTTAGCCCGAAGGACAAACGCAAAAAGAAGAAAGAAAAGAAGGGCAACTAGATGCCCCTTACCGACCGGTGGCTTTTGATCCGCCTCAGCGGCTTGCCGGATTGGCGACGGATGGGCGATTACCCCCTCTTCTTCTCTCGAACGAGCGGCGACTCAGCCAAAGTGAAGACCACGATTTCTTCGCCTGTGGTGGTGCTGATGTCGTGATGTAGGCTCACCACCTTGACGCCGGCTACTTCCAGGATCATCGATTCCAGGACCGGTCGGGCCGTTTCGATCAACTGCATCCTCACTTGTTTGAGTAGACCCCTGCCCCTTTCGGTCGGTTGTGACTGGACGAGTTGCTGTTCGGCCGCGGTCAGCACGCCCTGGAGGCGGATCACGACGAGGTCGGTGATCAAGAAGGCATGGATGTCCTTCGGCCCCCGGCCCATGTACTCCTGTTGAAAATGCCTCATGCCGTCGCAAATGGCGGCCTCGATTTCGCCCGATGTTTTCATAACCACCTCGAACTGTAAAAAGCCCTGAACCGCGCCCCAAATGGCCGATAACGGCCGTGGCGCCCCGCGACAACCGGGTCATCCATGCTGCTGGAGATCAACGAAAATGGCTCCCTGGCGCGGAAACTCAAGCAGGCGCCTAGCGTTTTCGTCCGATCAATGTATAGTATACCTCTGAGGAGGGCCTTCGTGAAGCGTGCGGAGGCTCCCAAGACGACTCGAATACGAGTCATCGGATGACTAGCTAAGGAGCAGCCCGGCTGTGCCGGGGGGCTCGTTAATCAGTAAGCCGACGTGATTGAACACCTTCTGGTGTTTGGCCACGTCGGCTTTTTTGTTGGCCGACGTGGGGTTATTGCGCCGCCACGGACGAAGTTGATGGATGCGTCCGAGTTGAGCCGGGTGCGGCGCGTGGCCAAGACCGCCGAATCTCGTTCAGCAGCAGATGTCCAAACGGCCTGACAAACAGAGGTTCTGTTGAGAAAACAGGACCGAGAGAGGATCGTGAACATGATTCGGAGCGCAGCTTCGTTGAGTTCAGTTCTAGGAGTGATGACGGATATCAATGACCGCGATGCGGCGATATCCGTGCAGCTACCATCCAGCGACCAACAGGATCGAGTCGCTACCGCAGTGGTCTACTGCGAAGCCAATTTCGGTGCCGTCGATGGAAAGACGGCCAATGGGCTCGTTCGCCACTCCGAGTTGTACGACGTTCTCTCGGTCATCGACAGCGAGAAGGTCGGCCTCGATGCCGGCACCGTGCTAGGCGACGAGCCGAAAGGCATCCCCATCTGTCGCGACCTCGCCGACGCGCTAGCCCACGCCGGAACTGTACCCGATTACTTCATCTTCGGCGTGGCACCTGCGAGTGGCATGTTATCCACGGGCGAACGTGGCCTCGTGCTTGAGGCGATGGCTCTCGGGATGAACGTCGTCAACGGTCTCCATGAGTTCTTGAACGACGATCCGGAGTTTGCGGCGATGGCCGCGGCGAGCAACGTGAAGATCCTCGACGTTCGAAAGCCGCGCGCAAAGAAGGACCTGCGGCTGTTCAGCGATCGCATCGTTGAGGTCACCTGCCCGCGGATCGCTGTCCTGGGCACCGACTGCGCCATTGGCAAGCGCACTACCGCCACCATCCTTACTCAGGCGCTCAACGATTGCGGCGTGAAAGCCGTGTTGGTCGGGACAGGCCAGACAGGGTTGATCCAAGGAGCCCGCTACGGCGTCGCGCTCGACGCCGTTCCATCGCAGTTTTGTTCGGGTGAGTTGGAGGCCACTATCGTCGAAGCGTTTGAAGCCGAAACCCCCGACGTTATCGTCATTGAAGGACAAGGCGCACTGAGTCACCCCGCATTCTCGACTTCGAGCCTCATCATTCGGGGCAGCCGCCCCGATGGCGTCGTACTACAGCACGCACCGAAACGCACTCATCGTTGCGACTTCGCACAGATGGCGATGCCGACGCCCGCCGCTGAAATCAAGCTCATCCAGACCTTCGCCGATACGAAGGTCATCGGACTCACGATCAACCACGAGAACATGTCCGACGTTGAGGTCGGCGTGGCCATCACGCGGTATGAGAACGAACTCGGCATCCCTGCTACCGATGCGCTAACCCGTCCACCTGAGCATCTGGTGGATATGGTCGTTGCGGCATTCCCGGTACTCGAAGAGAAGTTGACCGCAGGCGCGCTATGACCGCGCCGCGCGTCGAGATCGACCTCGATAAGATACACCACAACGCCGGCACGCTGGTCGAGCGGCTGGCTATTCGTGGAATCTCCGTCACGGGCATCACGAAGGCGACCCTTGGCTCGCCCGAAATTGCCGGCACGCTACTCCGCGCTGGCGTGGCTTCGCTCGGCGACTCCCGAATCGAGAATATCGAAGCGATGCGTCGTGCGCGCGTACCGGCGTCGATGACACTCATCCGCTCGCCGATGATCAGCCAGGCAGAACGCGTAGTCACGCACGCCGACGTGAGCCTCAACACCGAACTCGACGTCATCAGCAGGCTATCGTCCGCCGCAAAGGAGGCGCGACGAACGCACGGGGTCGTGCTCATGGTCGAGCTTGGCGACCTGCGTGAGGGTATTATGCCGTGCGACGTCGAGAACACCGTTCGTGAGACACTTCGCTTCCCGAACATCGTACTCAAGGGCATCGGTACCAACCTCGCATGCCGTAGCGGTGTGTCTCCGGATGCCAAAAACATGGCCGAGCTGTCCGCGCTAGCCGATTCGATCGAGGCGACATTCGGCCCCATACTGAGCATCGTCTCGGGAGGCAACTCCGGCAATCTCCCGTGGGCGCTCAGCTGCGAAGATACAGGGCGTATCAACGATCTCCGCCTTGGGGAAGCGATCCTTCTCGGTCGCGAGACCCTTCATCGCCAACCGATCGACGGGCTGCACACCGACGCGATCACGCTGGTCGCCGAAGTGGTGGAGTCGAAGGCTAAGCCATCGCTGCCATGGGGCGAGATTGCACAAACCGCGTTCGGTGAGAACCCACCCGCCATAGACCGCGGCCGCATCACGCAGACGATTCTCGCCATCGGGCACCAGGACACTGATCCGTGCGGCCTCCACGCACCTACTGGAATCAAGATTCTTGGGGCCAGCAGCGACCATCTCATCGTAGACTCAGGTGGCAGCACCCTGTGCATGGGTGCCGAGATGACTTTCCAGCTCAACTACAGCGCGCTCGTCCGCGCCATGACATCACCGTTTGTCGCAAGAGTCATCAAACGCCTAGTTCCCGTGTGATGGGCGACATTGTACGAATCAACGCCGCCAGGGTCGCGAAGGCCGAAGTCCTCGCGGAAGACGGCGTGTTCCATGTGATTGACCACGCAGCGATTTGGCTGTAGCTGAACAGCCGACCACCGGGCAGGAAAACCGCATAATCGTAGGGAATCCGACCTGCCATGCCGTGCCGATGCAGTATAATATAGTACGCAGGGTCGCCGTATGCTTTGAGGCGGTTCTGATCGACGTTTTCGGATGACTTGATGAAGCGCAACCCGGCCGTGCCGGGGGGCTCGTTGACGAGTAAGCCGACGTGGTTGAGCACCTTTGGGTGTTTGACCGCGTTGGTTTTTTTGGGCTTCGCGCGACGAGGGCATTGCGGCCCCAGGGAATAACCTGATGGATGGGTCCAATTCGAGCCAGGCGCAGCAGATCGCTCAGGTCGCCATAACTGTCGAGCGGCAGACGGCGGGCCGGCTACCCAGTTCGGTTACTGTCGTATTGCGCGAGGACACGTTGGAGATTGCTCTTCTCGTAACCATGTCCTGAGCCGAGACAGCCCTGGCGAAGAGCCGGGAAGGTGCCGCCCAGATGTGGGAGTTTCATCAGTATCTCTTAGATACGGCTCCCGGTCCGTTACGACAGGCCGGCAGGCGAATCACCGGAATCGAGGTAAGCGAAGCGCCCGGGGAAGTTGAGCCATCGACCGACACGGCGGTGCAGGTCTCTTCGCTCGCCGATGTCGTGCCCGCGGGCACTTGGAGTGGGATTGCCCCGGGCCCACCGCCTATGGAAACGGGATTGGACCAGTGGGACGATGACGGCGGGGGAACCTGCATGTGACGACCGCAAGAAAGGAAAAAAAAGATATGCCGACATTTGAAGATATCGCCAGGGTCTTCCGTGAAGAGTTGTATGAGACGAGAGGCTTTGTCAGGAAGATTGCCATTCGCCTGTTTTGTGGAGCTCACGAACTTGCGCCAGCAGTCATTTGTCAGCGCGCAGTTGACCTACCTGTTTCACGCAGAGGGCGGACCGCGCTCCCTTTGGGCGAACACGCTTCAAGTCTGCTTGCCGACCGGTAGAGAGGCGCGAACGGAAGCTGCTTGGAAACGACGAAGAAGCCTGAAACTCGAAACGCCGTCCGCGTGTTTGCCTGGATGGGGCACGCGCCCGGAATCATCATGATAGCCAATGAGAAGGACAAACTGCTCGCGTTTTTCGATAGCGATGGACGCTGGTGCCAAAACGCCGAGGCCCGCGACGCGCACGGCAGCCCGGTGAAGTTCCACGATCCATTGGCGGCTGCCTGGGACATCACCGGCGCGTTGTGCTACCTATTCGGTTGGAATCGGGCCTACGCGCTATTCGGTTCGTTCGAGCGGCATATTCATAAGCGTAAGCGTCGCCACGCTTTCAATCGGGATTCAGCAATTGAATCTATGTTAGCCTTACAGTCGTTCAATGATCGCTCGGATACATCATTCGAAGTCATTCACTATCTGTTGCAGACGATGCCCGTGTGGACCGGCATTTCTCGTTCATCGAATGCGTCAGCAGCCCTTTCGAGTGCCGCTACTGGGGAGGATTCGAGTACCAGCAAAGCACTGCGTACGACAGTTTAGATTAGAGAACGGAGCCAAATGTCAAAACAAAGAAGTTCAAGTAGCAAGTTCGCCCGCGAGATCAAGAAACGTGAGCGCCAGAAAGTGAAAAGCGAAAAGGCCGAGTTGAAACGCCAGCGTCGTGAAGGTGGTGTGAGTGCCCCGGAGCCACCAACACCCGATTCTGTCGCAGGCACAAAGGGGAACGCCCTAGGGTTCGAGGACCAGGATATTGCGCCATCGCCTCCAGAGAATTGAGAATCTGGGTGTATCGGAGATGTTGGAGCCGAAAGTTGCACTGAATTGCGAAACATGGACGCGATAACAACGAGCACTGATGTGAGAATCGATTGCCGTGAAGCCTCTGCCCTGGTTCGTGTGTGCACCGGAAAGACGGCCACGTTACAGCCTCCGACGCGCTCGCCCGTTGAGGCAACAGCGGAACCATCCAGGCTGGGAATGGCGCTTTCGCGGGCTGGCATTCAACCTCACCCTCATGTTGTCCGGATGCGTGATATCCGGAGAATTGTTCTCCTTGCTGGTTGCCGATGTGGATCTGGACGAGGGTCACGTCCATGTGCGTCCTCATGAGGCAACAGACGACACGCCGCCGTTTAGGATCAAGGACCACGACTATCGATCGATTCCGATTCTGGCGTATGCCGAGCGGCTAGTGGCCGGATGGCTACGTGCCCGTCTCTGTGGGAGACGGCGATGTTGACTTGGACGACTATGCTGTGTTCATGCGGGAGTTCACCGGCCCACTTCCATCGCCCACGGATTGCTCACGATCAGTCGGCGGTAACCGAATGGGGAGAATCACCGGTAACTCCAGAGGCTGGGGCAGACGGCTTTGCCGCGCCGAGCCAACCAACGATCTTGCGGTTTCCGACCTCTTGACCGCAGTCCTACCCGTCATAACCCGCCTTAAGGCATTCTGAAGGGGGTGGCGAAAAGGTGGCGCAGGGGTGGCGCTGGGAGCATATAAACAACAAGGACTCACGCCAAGTCGTGGCGTAAGTCCTTATCAGTCAACGTCTTAGATGATCGGGGCGAGAGGATTTGAACCTCCGACCTCTTGACCCCCAGGCGAACAAACGCCTAACAGCTAAAGTCTGACTGTGTAAAGCTTTACGCCAATTACTGCAATTTCGCCTGAACGAGATAGAGCGAGATTGGTCGAGATGGGTCGAGGTTGCGCCACTGGTCTCCCTCCATGACGCTTGGGGCTCTCACTCTGGACAACATTCGCTCGCCGGGCGCGATCTCGCTGTCCATGCGATCAAGATTATGACGCGATGTGTACATCACCGCTACGACGACCGGCGTCCACCTCGACGCCATGACCGAGTACTTCGCCCTGGCTGAAGGGGCCTGAGCACAACTCGCGTGCTTCACCAACGCCTCGGTAAGAACCGGGGCGTTTTTCCGGTATCAGTTGCGGGACACGGATTCCATCGGGTCTCCGAGAGATTAGAATGGCAGCATGAAGCGACTCAATTTGAGAAACGCCAAGCGTGCTCTTGTTGTGTTTTTGGCCGCGCTCGGGATTGTGGCAATTGTGCTTTGGTTTGTCTTGTGGCAGACCGCCTTGATGGACCTCGATGTTGATCTTTGTGGCTACCAGGGAAGCACTGCGTCTGATGGCTCCTTCTTTTACATCAAAGTGACGAAGTACTTTAACGCTGACGTGAGCCGATCTAGCGCGACAGATAGATCGCAACCACCTGCACATCATCATTGGTGGATCCGCTTTCCCAAAGGATGGCATCATTCAGAGTGTCTCATCAGAGGGTCGATAGAAACGACGGCGACTTGGCGCTTCGTCTGGATAGCCTTTCGCGTACACAACCTGTTGATCGCAGGCATGATTCTTGGCATCTGGCCTTTGCTGGTCATCGTTCGCGGTCCAATTCGCACGTTCCTTCGACGTAGGGAAGGACGATGTATAACGTGTGGTTACAATCTCGCGGGCAACGTCTCTGGCCGATGCCCTGAGTGTGGAACCGAATCGCGGGACTCGCCGTGAAGCGGGGACATTCCGCCTGTTTGCCCGAACCTGGTAAACGGAGGCGACTTATCGAACGGGCCAGAAACCCGTCAGTCCACGGAGCCGAGGGCTAGGCTCCAGTGGGTGTCCTCGGCAGCACATGGTGCGCTGGGGCATGGTTTTGGCAAGCGTACCTCTCTTGATGACTCGGCGAACGAATCTCACTATCATGTGTGGCAGGTTGTGCCGGGACGGTCGTTCGTCCCGATAGAAGATCGCCGACGACGGCAGGAGCCTTGCGGCGAGGCACCCTTGCGAGGGAGTCATTGCCGTTCCAGCGCCTTCCGGCGTATCCGACGAAGGGCACTTTCGATGTCCCAGGTCAAGTGGTATTACGAGCGGTCGATCTACGAGGAAGCCTCGTACTTGGAGTTCTTCTTTGAAGGGGCGAGCGCCCATGTAGTGGCCCACACTCCCTGTGGCGAAGACGACGAGGGTAATGACTTAACCGAGCGATTCGTGAAGGGCGAGGAGGTCGAGTTGCCGCTCGATTTCGTCCATTGCCACTGCTCCGATTCCCCGAGCATGGAGGCGATCAATTCTCCACCCGAGGAATCTGACGGACTTCACCTTGACGAAGACGCATGCACGACAGTTCACGAAGGGAGTGTGGAGGATTTCCAAGAACCTCCTGACGATTTCTTTGAGGAAAGGGATGATGATCTCGGGGGCGATGATTTCTACGGGACCGGCCTTGTACGCCGCTTGCCGCCACAAGATGGCAAGCCCGGCGAGGTACGGTTCGAAGTGGACCGGGAAACCGCCACGGGCATCATTGCACAGCTTCTCACCCGCCGTTCCCTCACCGATTCCCTGACCTTCCAAATCTTTTCCCAGATCGCACCCGATTCCTTCGCCCTCCCCTTGCTGCGGTTCATCGCCCACGAAGCCCTTCAGCGGGCTGAAGCCAACGAAGATGCTCAGCTACGTCGGTTCGCCGACCGAGTCGAACCACCGACGAGTCCCAAGACCAACCTTACGAGCGAGGAGTTCGTCGAGCTTCTGAAAGACCTCAATGCGAGGATTTCCTTTGGACAGATTCGCAACTGCCTCGCCTGTAAACCTGAGACTCTCAAGAAGCACCTCATCAACGCCAAGTTGGCCCGCAAGGGCCAGCATCAATCGGGCCGCACGTTCAGAGCCGGGGAGCTTGCTTCCGACTTGGCTCCCTATCTCCAACGTCTTCCGCAGCAGGGTCGGCAGGTAGACCGTCTCCTCCAGCTTTTCGTCAAGGCTGGACATATCACCAAGTACCGCATCGACTGATCCCGCCACACCGCGCTCGTCCTCTTTCGACTGCCACTACTGCCACTACTGCCACCACCCCCAATCCTCGGAGATTCCTCTTTTTCTCTCGTATGCTTTCATCATGCGGCGCGAAGATCGACAACTCGAAGCAACTCAGGAGGCATCAGGGTTTCAGTCAATCCTGGGACTCCTGATCTCGATTGATCGTCGTCTCGCGCTGATTGCGGATGGCATCACGGACAACCCGTCCTCGACCGTGATCAACCCCGACCAGAGTTACACGCGCCGTCAGACGGCGCGCCTGCTCGGGGTGAGTACTTGGACCGTGGACAGGGCAAGGAAGGACGGGTTGCTAGTCGAGGCGCGCAAAGTCGGCAAGCGCGACATCCGAATCACGGGTGAATCCATCTTGGAGTTTCATCGACAGGCGCGTCGGTCATCGATGCAGGTCCAGAGACTCTGAGTCCGAATAGACGTTCTCGTTGCGACTGCGATAGTCGCATGGTCGGGAGTCATGACCCCGATCAGGAAGATGGTGGTAAGTCCACCGACCCAGCGCTGGGTCAACCCCTTTTCTATCTGACGGCGCTGTATCCGCGCCCTCACGTAAGGAGTTGACTCATGAATGTTGTGAAGAAACACCGTAAGTGCTCTGGCAACGAAGTTCTGTCCCTCACGAATCCAGATCAGAAGTACAGCATCATCTATGCAGACCCACCGTGGTTTTACAACCCACGTCCTCACGGGAAGGACAAGAAATTCGGCGCTGGCGCACGAGGTCACTATCCCGTCATGCGTACCGACGACATCTGCGCTCTGCCTGTAGCAGAAATCGCAGACGACAACTGCATGCTCTTCTTGTGGACCACGTTTCCGCATCTTGAAAACGGTCTTCGGGTCATCACGTCCTGGGGTTTCACCTACAAGACACTCGGGTTTAGTTGGGTGAAGACCAACAAGAGGAATCGTCAACCTTGCTTTGGAGTAGGGTACTACACGAAGTCGAATGCCGAGGTTTGTTTGCTCGCAACGAAGGGCAAACCGATCAAGGTGAGCAACTACTTATCCTCGGTCATCATCTCTCCAAGGGAGCAGCATTCCAAGAAACCCGACGAGGCGCGGGAGAGGATTGTCCAACTTTGCGGTGACATTCCACGGATTGAGTTGTTTGCCCGGCAGAAGGTCGAAGGTTGGGATTGCTGGGGAAACGAAGTCGAGTCGAGTATCGATTTGTGCGCCCCTGATATGGAAACGGGGGTGGCAGCATGAAATCTTCACATGACTCCCCCTGCAATCTGGATAACTTGGTCGTTGATCATCCCGAATTCATCAGCATGGCGCAGCGCCTGGACCGTCTACAGACGAAGGAGTTGCGGTCAGGACTAGCATTCGGAGCGCTCGCGGATCGATACATCAAGCGCTACGACCGCGTGCTGAATGCCGCCAAACTCGCGCAACTCGTGACCGAGGTGACAGGCAAACTCTGTGGCAGATCAAAGATTAACGATCACCGCAACGCCTATCGTATGTATCGATTGTGGAGGCAGAAATGTGGTGACCAGTCACCACATTTGGAAATCACCAAGTTAGCCCGAGCATATGGCGCAAACAAGGGCGCATTTGATGACGACGACAAGGTGAAGTTGTGCCAGCGGGCAGCAGAGCAAGGCATGACTAAAGCTCAGATGAAGGACGAGATTCTTCGGATCTCCACGGAGAAGACCAGAACCGAGTTGAGTTACGACATCGTGCCAACGATCCAGAACGTCAAATGCATGGACGGGTTGGACCTGCTTCTGGATTGCGATCCCGAGTCGGTTGACGTTGTTCTCCTCGACTGGATGTACAAACCCTACATGGGAGGTGACAAGAATCTTCCTCAAGTCCATCTGCCCCACGATCCAGCCGGTCACCTCATCGAGTGTTTGAGGGCTGCACGGAAGGCGCTGACCCCTCACGGCATTGTTGCCCTTTTTGTGGACCATCAATCCGATCCCGACGAACGCATTGCTCCGGCATTGAAGGCGTGCGGTCTCAGAACGGTCGATCAGTACGTGTGGAACAAACCGGCGGCGACGTTTTCCGGGAATACTGGGGCGATCTTTGCCAACAACCACGAGATTGTGGACATCTATCGGCGCACCGACACCAAAACCTTCCCCCCTCACCTGAAGTATGAACGGTCGGTCAGTCCCAAGTGGCATAGCCGGTCCCACCGCACGACTTCTGAGCGCGGGGTCCATCCCTTCGAGAAACCTGTGGAGTTGATGAGGGCGTTGATTAGCACTGTCACGGTCAACGGTCTCGTCGTCGATCCGTTCGCAGGATCGGGGAGTTCCGGTGTTGCAGCGGCTGAGTTGGGTTGTGGTTATCGCGGCGCGGAGATGATTGAGGAATACGTGAAGACCGCCAACCGACGTATCTCGTGCGCCGCAGACCGTGAAAAAGAAACCGTGGAGGCAATCAACGCTGCTCTGGCCGGTGCAAACGCCGAGCAACGAGCAGCAATCGTCGTTCACTTGAAAAACGCGGGAATCAATTTGACTGAAACTGAGGAAATCAAACTGGAGGACGCAGCATGAGTTTCATTGGAGTTATTGGATCGAAAACGAGTGTGACCGAGCAGTTAATCAAGATGATGCCACCCGAGGCATTCGGTGCTTGCTACATCGAGTTGTTTCTCGGTGGTGGAAGCGTTTTCTTCGCCAAAGAGCAGGCGCGCATCAATGTGCTCAACGATGCCGACCCTGACCTAGCGGTGACGTTTGAAGCCATCCAGCGCGACCGGAAGGCAGTCGAGTCCGAACTTCGCGTCTTGCTCGATGACGACCAGACGTTTCGACGATTGGCGGAATTAAGGAACTCCGACCAATGGCAGGACTTGCCAACCCCTCAGCGCGCTGCGGTGGTGATCTATTTGCATAAGGCATCGGTGAACTCAAACCAAGTTGCCTTGTCCAGTTCCTCGAAGGTGAGGTCTAGTCACAACCCAGACATTGATCTCACGAAATTCGCGAAGAAACTGAAGCGCGCCCAGATTCGGTCTCTTGACTGGCGAAAGTGCATCGAGACATACCTGTATGGCTCGCTGCCCGTCGAAGGCTTTCTGTTCGCGGACCCTCCATACGTCATTGCAGACACGAGGAAACACTATCGGGTCAATTTCCATCCGACTGAGCATATCTGCTTTTGGCGTCGAATGACCCAAATCAACAAGGACAATGGCCCGAAACGCAACGTCAAGATCATGATCACGTATGATGATGATCCGCTCATTCGGGCGCTGTACCGAGAAGTGGATGGCTGGCGCATTCGACCGCTCTCGATTGGTTACGCCTCCGCCCACGACTCTGGGCAGGACCGTCCTGAAATCGTGATCACGAATTATGAAGTCCCCAACCAAGCAGAATGCCTTCAGATTGCGCCTCCTGCTGACGCAACGGAAAAATCAACCCCCAACTCAGTAAGTGCAAAAGTGAAAGGAGTGGCGGCATGATTACGATCACGACGTACTCGGAACTGGCCGATTTCGTTGCGGCCTTTGGAAACGACACGCTGAACATGCTCGTGATTTGCTCCAGGGGCGGTCTCGGCAAGAGCGAAGAGGCTCGGCGCGTACTCGATGAGGACCAGATTGTCAGCATCGGTGGCCACGTCACGCCGTTGAAACTGTACGAAGTCCTCCACGAAGGCCGGGATCGAAAGATCGTATTTGACGAGATCGATGGCCTCTTGGCCGACACGAAACACGTCGGTCTGCTCAAGCAACTCTGCGAGACTCGCGAGAGAAAGAGGATCACCTGGGCGTCGGCTGATCGTCGGGCAGCGGAAATCGACGGTGGGCGTGGCTACTTCCACACGCGTAGCCACGTCCTGATGCTGTGCAACTCGTTTCAGGCGTTCAGCGCCAACGTGGCAGCCCTTCACACTAGAGCGACGGGCATTCGTTTCGTGCCTCCTGCCCGAGAGATTCTGGACAAGATCAGGTCGTTCGCCACAGACAGCCAGATCATCGCCTTCATTGATCAGTTCCATACGGCCATCCCCGAATTCAGCTTGCGGACGTATCGGTTGCTGGAAGACTTGAAGCGGGCGGGACTCGATTGGCAAAAATACGCCCTGGACGAGTGCGATACGCCATCGAAGGTCAAGGAGATCGCCGACCTGCTGGTGCGATTCGGCACGGACATCGAACGAATTCCGCACTACTCGGGCTGTCGGAGAGATTACTACAAGTGGAAGCCCCAGGCCGAGGCGTACCTGCGGCGGCGCTCGCTGAGCGCTCTCGACGAGGACATGGCGGCATGACGATCTTCTCTAGAGGTGGCCAGGAGACTGGCATTCCCGAAAGTGGAGGCGCTTTTCATTTTCGGGAGTGCATCTCCTGGCACGGTTTGCACTTCTGCACTGGCTCTTGCTTCGATTGCGTGCGCCGTATCCTCAACATCTGCGATGGCTTTGCTCTGGCGCAACTCACGTTATTTCTGAATCTCTCGCGGAAATATAGAGGACTTCCTCAGACTGTTTTCGAACGGTGTATAATGAAGGGTTGGTTGCGCCGACGGAGTGGGGGGAAGGCTAATCACGACACCACATTTGGCTTCCCCCCCAAAGAGGCCGATCCGCTCCAGTCCTTCGGGACTGGAGTTCGTTTTTTTGGGGAGAGAGAGGCAGTGGCTTGGGAGCTTAACGAAATATTTATTCGCCTGTTTCTGAAACCCGCCGACAACTATCGGTGGTCCAGGGAATCCATCGTCTATCCACGCCTTAAGGACGGTGGGAAACGGTGCATCTATCCCGAAAACCGAATCGAGGATATCGAGAGAGGCTTCCGTGAAATTGGATACACGCCCTCGAAGTCGAATGAGCCTCAGCTCTTTCGCACGTCGCTCAATCCACTGAAGGACACGCTTCGCAAGGTGAAACGCTCGGAGACTGAGCGCCAACGGATCATCAAGAAGTACGGTAGATGCGGAACTCACCGTCAGATCGTGGTGCCGGATACGTACAACAGGGTCAAATCAAATCTGTGCGGAGGAAACCACTGGCTGTTCACCCAATATCCTGAGCAGATCGAATTTCTCGCGGGAGCCATGGAGGAAAACACTGTCCAATTCGATATTTGGGATTTTGACGTGCATATCGATGAAACTGACACGGACAAGCAGGTTCACGAGAAATACCTGAAGATGCACGCTCAAATCGACCATGCTCAGCGGATGTCGGTCCGATACGGCTTCACGATCACGTTCTTCACTAGCCCGGGCGACCTCATCAACGGTGCTCATCATCAAGGCCGGTACGGACTCGTGATCTTCGATGCGCCCATTTCAGTGTCCACGTTGATCCAGACTCGTAAGCAGGTGAAAACACTTTTAGGCATTGATTGGGAAACCGCCTGGGACTCACGGCACCGAAATCTGCGTCTTCTTGGGCAGGACCATGTAGTTCTGTGTGATCCAGATACGCTCGACCCTGTCTATAGAAACGACAACGCTCAACAACGCCATCAGCGAGTTGCTGACGCCATTCAAGCAGTCATTGAGGATGAGGCGCTAGTTCAGATGCGCCAGATCATTGATAAGGCGGCACAACAACTTCAGGCCGTTTCTGTAGATTCGAAAGACGTGGCATCGCCAGCGTCATTCACGATCACTCCAGCCATAACCCTGGGCGTCACGGCTCCAGGGCTGGTTGATATCGAGTCATGTCGTGAAGAGCCGGATACTTTCAGGGTCTTCACTTCTTCCCGAAAAATCGGGCACCGTGCCGCCATGAAGTACCTGCTCAAGAATGCTTCAATGAGCCGGTCAGTATTCATCAACAAGGCAATCGATGATTTTAAGGAAGAGTTCGTTTCATCTCGTCCATCCACATCACGTTCTGCTCGAAATGCAGGCGAACGCTTGAGAGGGTTGTTCGCTTACTACTTCGATACGTTTGATCCCAAGAAACTCAACGGCGATTCACGAGCCGTCAGATACCATGAAGATCGTGAGAGAATTGAGGACTGCCTTGATCTAGACGAACAACTCGTGGCCTGCACGGCTCAAAAGAAGCTCGATCTCACCAGACGAGAGGCTTCTTGGTTCGTCACCATCTATCGATATCTGAATCGATGCAATGGCAGGCTATCTTGGAAGCTGCTTTACGGGCCTGGAGGCATCGTTCCGAAGCGAAAGTGGAATAACTTCATGAAGAAGATCAAGTCAGCCCTTGGGTGGATCGTTGATTATCAACCACCTGAAGGCCAACAACACGGCACGTGCCGTCAGTGGTCACTCACGAGAGCCTTCGTGGCTTGCGTGAAGCACGTGAAGACGATGAAGGCTACTGCAAAGGAGATCATGAGGCGGGTACAACAGTACAAAACAGTAGCCGTACACCTTGTACGCACCATCACTCCACGGGGTCCATATCGGTTCCAACTCTTGGAGAATCAGGAGTGGATCGAGCCGATTGCCCTCAACAAGCGAGATAAGCTGCTGAAACGGGTGGCGTGAGCAGTGAATTCAACGGGGAAGGTGCGCGTACACGGAAAACAGCTTGAAACAAGCAAGAAATGGGAGACAAGAGATGAACGATGAGCAACGAATGGCGATGGTGGAGCGCATGCTCGAAGAATGGGAATACTTCGGGTGCAAAGGTGCAGACCTTATGGAGCAGTACCCGCATCTTCGGGAGCTACCGGCACAACGACGAAAGAAGAAATTCATGAAGATCGCCCTGGATCGCTGGAAGATGGCTATGACCCTCCGCAGCCTGGGTGAATCACCAACAGATTGGGGCCTGGAAGGATACGGAGCCGGATAGCGGCGGATTCCTTCCCCGGCGAAGTATTCTTGGGAAAAGGAAATACCGCTCTCCGACGAAATTCGTCCAGAAGTACGGAAGTCGTGATTGAGCCACACACAACTAAACTGTGGGGCATTGGCGGTCTCCAAATGTGGTGACCAGTCACCACATTCCTGATTCGTGTGAGCATGCTGCTCCACCACGACACGGACGCCCCCATGTGTGTCGTGGGGACTCTCTTGGGGAACCCCCTCAATCGAATAGTCCCTTGGCTTTACCCCCGCCATCCGGCTGGCGTCGAATGCTGCCGGATGAGAGCAGGAAGGTTTCGGCGGGTGTTCCTGCGAATCAAGAGACAGGAGGTCATAACAAAATGGAAGATATGCGAGAAACGGTGGCAGCCTTGAGAAACCTCAGCCTGAAAGGTGCTACGGACGCACTCAAACGGCTGCGCGAGTTGCAGACGAAGGCGACGAAACTAGCTGAGCTAGTCGTGGGGTGTTCCCCCCGAGATAAGAAATATGGCACCAAATCTTAGCCCCACCCCCGGTTGGTGTCGTCATCGATTGCGTTTGTGAAATGCCCAAAGGAAACGCTGGTTCGTCGGCGGGAGACCTGCCACCGTCATTCATGGCTACGCAAGCGCTCCGCGATTTTCTCTATCGGAAATGATGCATCTGCTCTGGCATCATCGCCGCAAAGGTCATCCACAAATTTGAGCAGGCCATTCGATGTCACGAACTCCAAGTGGGAAATGGAAATCGCGTCGCCACCCGCAAGTGATCGGTGGAAATACGACCGATTCACAAAATACGAACAGCGGTCTACGGGTGTGGGCTTTGAGCATCGGTTTCCGTCGGCGTCATATTGCGTCCGCCAGAGCCGACCATTAGGGACGACAACTAGGGCAAATACCAAGGAGAGGGCGACGGTGCCAATACGATCTTCACCGTCAGAACACGCAAGGTACGTCAGGTCGTCAGCAGAACTTAGTGCTTGGGACCATTTGACATAGACATCGGCATCACCAGATACAATCTCGTCGTGATTTGAACGCCCAACTTGGTCACATGATTTTCCAACGGGCTCGCCAACTGGATAAAAAGAATCGGCTCCTGTCAAGCGTACGTTCTTCGACCGAGGGATCATTGCGGGTGCGGAAAAGCCACTCGGCGTTTCAAAGGCGTTGGTTGCAGGATTCACGGAATACGACAGTTCGTGGAACGCCTCTTCGGATCGCCGAGGCAAGCACGAAATCAATAGTGGATAATTCGGACGGAGGTTCTTGCATTCGACAGCGAGCCGAAGAAACCGTGGCCCCATTCTGCGAGTTGCACGAATGTCGTACTCACGAGGCTTCTGGGTGGCCGGGTCGTCGTAAGTTCCTGCATGTTCGCAGGTGAAGTCGAGCCCGATCAATGCGTTGAGAGTCGTGATCTCGAAGGAGAAGTCCGAGCGTGTATCGTGGTATTCGATCAAATCGGACTGCGTTATCGGGTCGGGCTTTAGCTTTGGCATGCGATTCTTTCAGGGGACATAACGTCACAGGAATAGACCGTGGACGCGAAGCCGGGTACGTCAAGATTGGACCCACGTTAGCGGCAAGAACGCATCCAAACAAGGTGGGCGCAGACATGGAGTAGTCTTTCTTTGACGGGTGCTCATGGAGCCGCTGACGGGCGATTGGCCTCCACCAAGTCCAGGCAGAACGCATCCGTCAACGCCAACGCATCATTCATCTGTTTAGCCGGAAGTTCATTCTTTTCCGCAAATCCGAAGCGATGACGCCTCCAGGTCGTCGCGCCCAGGATGACTGACTCGTCATCACGATACGGCACCACGATGTCGTCCAACATGACCCTGACGAGATACACTACGCCCTCGCAAGCCAGCCGGTGCCCGTCTCCTCGTGCTTCGATTTCTTGGCAGTCGATGATGACGGTCAGCATGATGGGCACTTCTTCCGAGGCGGCTTCGTCATTCGTTAGGACGATCAAGCCTGATTGACGGAGTCGCTTCTCGATCTTGGTCCGTAGCGCTGACTCAGCAGGCGGAGCACTCTTGACGCCCCCACGAATCGCAAGGTGCAGGTTGACGGCTTTGAGCCCAGCAAGGACATCAGGCGAGTTCGCCCAAGCGATTCGTTTCTCGGGCGTCGATGTACGGTCATCGTTCTCTGCTGGAGCAGTCCCCATTCCCAGGACGCACAGCACTGCAACGCACGCAATCTGTCCCCGCATCATCGTCACTCCACTGGGCCAATGGTGTCCATCACGGTCCTTATGCAGCGAAAGACCTCGGCCTCGTCTGCTTCCGCGTAATTAGCCACCACGACAATCGGGCGCATGCGTCCGTCCCTGCAATCTACCCATTTACGAGTAATCACGAACCGAATCTCCTGCCCATCGGTGGAGCGAAGCTGCGACCGTTTGGTTCCCTGCACAGCTTGCCCGACAGGAAGATCGACGGCTACGAGTTGCGAGAGCACACGCTGTGTTATCCCAACATTGGTGCCTTCTTGCCACCCCTTGACGTATGCTTCGAGCAATGAGCGGGCCAGTTGGTCAAGCTGCTCGCTACCCAGCATCGCCTCACGGTCCATACGCTGGAAGACGTAGATGAATATATACCAGTCCAACGATGCGCCCCTGGGCACAGTCGGCTTGAGGAAGGCCGCAACGCTACGTTCATCTTCACTGGAAACGGTGAGCGCCGAATCATCAGGGTAGCGAAAACGCAAACTCGAATCTTTGCTTATCCATGACTTCGTGTCTTCTGAACTACGCAGACCATCTTGCGCCGCAGGATCAACGGAACTGGCCGCATGGTTGCTCGACTCGCTCTCTATGGACTCCCATTCGATAGCCAGGAGATCGGCAGCCGCGAGACGCCACTCGTTGAAATCGCCGACACCTTTGGCGTCTACCGCGGTGATCGTGAATAGAGCGCGCATGCGAAGCCTGCCTTCGGCGAACTCTCTGCGAAGT
>JAJDDP010000186.1 GCA_029260235.1 Phycisphaerae bacterium
GCATGGCGATCTGACCCGTCATTACCGGGACCGGGAAGGTAAGATTCTGTTCATGGATCTGCGGCAGCGGGGCGAGCCATTCGAGAAGAAGTTCATTCAGTTTTCGGGCGAAGACCGCGCCAAGATCACCGGGACCTTCCACACCTGGCAGGAAGAGCGTGCGGCCGATGAGTATGAGGATGAACCGGAGTACTGCTACTCGGCGGGCACTGAGGAGGTCCGGGCCAAGGACTACTCGCTGGTCCCCAGCAAGTACATCGCTTTCGTCAACAGGGATGAGAACATCGACTTCGGCGAGAAGATGGCGTCCCTCCAGAGCGAGTTTGCGGATTTGCTGAAGGCCGAAGCGGAATCGAAGGCCGAACTGCTGAATGTGTTCAAGGAACTGGGCTATGCAATCGACGTATAAGAAACTCGGCCCATACATCCGGGAGGTCGTTGAGCTGAACAGCGATCTTCTGGTGGAACTGCTGCTTGGAGTCAGCGTCTCGAAGCAGTTCATTCCGTCGATTGCCAACACCATTGGCACGGACATGTCACGCTACAAGATTGTGCGCGAGAAGCAGTTCGCCTACGGCCCGGTTACGTCCCGGAATAGTGACAAGGTGTCGATCGCCCTGCTGGGTGAGCCCGAGTGCATCATCTCCACCTCCTACACCGTGTTCGAGATAATCGACGAAGAGCAGTTGCTGCCGGAGTACCTGATGATGTGGTTTCGGCGGCCGGAGTTTGACCGGTATGCCCGATTCAAGTCGCATGGCAGTGTGCGGGAGTTGTTCGGCTGGGACGAGATGTGCGATGTCGAGCTTCCCATCCCCTCCCTCGAGAAGCAGCAGGAGATTGTGAAGGAGTATCAGACCGTTGTGGACCGGATTCGGCTGAATGAACGGCTAAACGAGAAACTGGAGGGAGCGGCGCAGGCCATCTACAAACAGTGGTTCGTGGATTTCGAGTTCCCCATGACGGCTGAGTACGCGGAGTCGATCGGCAAGCCGGGGCTGACGGGACAGCCGTACAAATCCAGCGGCGGCGAGATGGAGTACAGCGAGGTCCTGGAGCAGGAGATTCCGAAGGGGTGGGTTGGCCAGAAGATGAGTGATTTAGTCGATGTGCGAGACGGCACTCACGACTCTCCAGCGCCAAGCGAAGTGGGGTATTTCCTAGTTACCTCAAAGAATCTCGAGAATGTGAATGTCAACTTCACGGATTCGTACAAGATTTCAGAGGAAGACTTCGCCGACGTCAGTCGGCGAAGTGCAGTCAGCACCCACGACATCCTCATCAGCATGATCGGCACTGTTGGCAGTGTAAGCTATGTTTCGAGGGAGGAGATTGACTTCGCCATCAAGAATGTTGGCCTCTTCTGTACGTCAACGATGACGGAACTGGCGAGCTTTCTGTATTTCTGGCTCAAGAGTTCTCCAACATCCGGTTACATCCGACGGTGTCTGCTAGGAAGCACCCAGAAGTACATCTCTCTCACCGACTTGCGGAACATCCCCGTATATGAACCGCATACAAGCATTGCCGAGAACTACCTTGAGGTGCTTGACCGCTTTATATCGGCGCTCACCGTATTCAACCAAGAGAAACGTGAACTCGGATTACTGGCTGCCATACTGCTTGGAAGGCTTGCTCAACAGAAATAGCTATGAAATTCATCGAAGCACAACTGGAAGAAGCGATCATCGAGCTGCTGGGCGAACAGGGGTATCCGCATATCCTGGGTGAAGCGATTGAGCGCAGCCCGGAAGAGGTGCTGATCAAGGTCGATCTGCGGGAGTATCTGCAAAAGCGATATGCGGGGGACGGAATCACGGACGGCGAGATCGAGTTCATTGTGAACATGGTCGAGCGGCTGCCGGCGTCGGACCTGTACGGCAGCAACAAGGCGTTCATGAAGATGGTGTCCGACGGGTTCTTGCTGAAGCGGGAGGACCGCAGCCAGAAGGACTTGTTCATCCACCTGATTGACTACTCCCCCGCCGACGGGAACCTGTACAAGATCGTGAATCAGTTGGAGATTGTGGGTTTCGAGAAGCGGATTCCGGACGGCATTCTCTACATCAACGGGTTGCCGTTGGTGGTTTTCGAGTTCAAGAGCGCGATCCGTGAAGAGGCGACGATTCATGATGCCTATGTCCAGTTGACCACACGCTACCGGCGCGACATCCCGGAGCTGCTGAAATACAACGCGCTGTGCGTGATCAGCGACGGGGTGAACAACAAGATGGGCTCCCTGTTCGCGGCGTATGAGTTCTACTATGCGTGGCGCAAGGTCACGGGTGACGAGAAAATCAAACGGGACGGGATCGACTCGCTGTTCACGATGATCCACGGGTTGTTCGACAAGGGGCGGCTGCGTGACGTAATCCACAACTTCATCTTCTTCCCGGACAGCTCGAAGAAGGAAGAAAAGATCGTCTGCCGGTATCCGCAGTATTACGCGGCGCGGAAGCTGTTCGCGAACATCGGGGAGCATCGGCGCCCGGAGGGCGACGGCAAGGGCGGCACGTACTTCGGCGCGACCGGCTGCGGGAAGAGTTTCACGATGCTGTTCCTGTCGAGGCTGTTGATGAAAAGCGAGGCATTCGCGAGTCCGACGCTGGTCTTGATCACGGACCGTACCGATCTGGACGACCAGCTCTCGCGGCAATTTACCGGGGCCAAGGGGTATATCGGAGATGAGGAGATCATCAGCGTGGAGAGTCGCGAGGAGCTACGCGACTACTTGCGCGGCCCGTTTGAGATTCCTGACAACCTTGACGGCCAAGGCGATCGACAAATGGATGGAACGGCTCAATTGGTCGCCGAGACGCGCGAAGAGTATGTGGCAGCCCCACATGGACGCGTGAGCGGTGGCGTATTCCTGACGACGATTCACAAGTTCACCGAGGACACCCGGCTGCTGACGAGGCGGGACAATGTGATCTGCATTTCAGACGAGGCGCACCGGAGCCAGGTGAACCTGGACCAGAAGATCAAGATCACGGAAAACGGCGTGAAGCGGACGTATGGCTTTGCGAAGTATCTCCATAATTCCCTGCCGAACGCGACGTATGTCGGGTTCACGGGCACGCCCATCGACGCGACGCTGGCCGTGTTCGGGAAGGTGGTCGATGCCTACACGATGGAAGAGTCGGTGAAGGACGAAATCACCGTGCGGATCGTATACGAGGGCCGGGCTGCGAAAGTGCTGCTGGAGAATACCAAGCTCCAGGAGATCGAGGACTACTATGCGCAATGCGCCGATGATGGCGCGAGCGACTACGCGATCGAGGAGAGCAAGCGGGCCAATGCGCAGATGAACTCAATCCTCGGTGACCCCGACCGGGTCAAGGCGGTGGCCGAGGACTTCGTGAAGCACTACGAGACGCGGGTCAGCGAAGGCGCGACGGTCAAGGGCAAAGCGATGTTCGTGTGCAGTAACCGCCCGATTGCCTACATGCTGTACAAGGAGGTCATCGCCCTGCGGCCGGAGTGGGCGGAGCTCAAGGTCTGCGAGGAAGGCGCGACGCTGACGAAGAAGGAGCAGCGTGAGATCAAGCCGATGGCGCGGATCAAGATGGTGATGACGCGCGGCAAGGACGATGAGGAAGCCCTCTACAAAATGCTCGGGACGAAGAACGACCGGAAAGAGCTGGACCGGCAGTTCAAGAACGCAAAGTCGAACTTCAAGATCGCCCTTTTGGTGGACATGTGGCTGACGGGGTTCGACGTGCCGTTCCTCGACACGATCTACATCGACAAGCCGATCCAGCGCCACAGCCTGATACAGACGATTTCACGGGTGAACCGGCGTTATGCGGGTAAAGACAAGGGCCTGGTCGTCGATTACATCGGCATCAAGAAACAGATGAACCTTGCACTGGCACAGTTCGGCAACCTGGGCGACGGAGTGACGATTGAGGAGATCCAGCAAGCGGTGACTGTAGTCAAGGATCACCTCGACCTGTTGGGCAAGATGTTCCACAAGTTCGATTCCAGTCCGTACTTCAGCGGGAATGCGCTGAAACAGCTTCACTGCCTGAATATGGCGGCGGAGTTTGTCCAGGCGACCGAGAAGCAGGAAAAGCAGTTCATGTACCTGGTGAAGCGGATGAAGGTAGCCTACGACATCTGCTGCAACAGCGACGCCTTCACGCAGTTGGAGCGGGATACGATCCACTTCTACATCGCGGTGAGATCCATCGTGTTCAAGCTAACGAAGGGCGACGCCCCGGACTTGGCTCAAATGAACGCACGGGTGCGGGAGATGATCGAGGAAGCGATCAAGGCGGACGGTGTGGAGGAAGTGTTCAAGCTGGGTGATAGCGGCGAGGTCGAGATCGACCTGTTCGATGACGAGTTCCTAGAGAAGATCAAGAAGATCAAGCTGCCCAACACGAAACTGAAACTCCTTCAGAAACTGCTGAAGAAGGCGATCGACGACTTCAAGAAGACGAACAAGGCCAAGGGCGCTGACTTCGCGAAATTGTTCAAGGCTCTCGTGGACAAGTACAACGATCGCAAGGAGCAGGACGTTCTGGTGAGCAATGTACTGGAGGACTTCACCGACGAGATTATCGATCTGTACGAGGCGCTGAAGAAGGAGAAGGCGTCCTTCGCGAACCTGGGTATAGACTTCGAGGAGAAAGCCTTCTACGACATCCTGAAGGCGATCGCGAGGAAGTACGAGTTCGAGTATCCCGACGAGAAGCTGATCCCTCTCTCGAAAGCTGTGAAGGACGTTGTGGACGACAAGACGAAGTACACGGACTGGGACAACCGCGAAGACATCAAAGCGGAGCTGAAAGTGGATTTAATCATGCTGCTGGCGGAGAACGGGTATCCCCCAATTACGCATGACGATGTGTACAAGGAGATCTTTGAGCAGGCGCAGAACTTCAAGAAATACCGCAACGAAACCAGGAGCTAACAATCAAATGCAGCGGGTGGAATCGTATGAAACCTACATACGGTAAAACCCTAAATCGGCTTGCTCTACGCCATCCCTAGTGACACCGGTTTGCTTTGTATACACGATGTTACACATCCATATACAGGAGATAACGCTTAATCTAAAAAATGCGTTTTGTTGTGGGATTTTGCCAGCAAGTGCGCCTTTATTGCGCTTTTCCTTTAAAATAATAGTGGCCACTATCAATAAGGACACTGTAAATAATGGTGGGCCGTGCAGGAGTCGAACCTGCGACCACCTGATTAAAAGTCAGATGCTCTACCAACTGAGCTAACGGCCCTTAGACGGGATTTCCGGCGGGGGCGGCATGATACATGAGGATTGGGGCTGGGTGTAGTGGATTGGGCTAAATCAGGGTGAGATTTCTGGTTATGGGTATGTGAGGTGATGGCCTGGGGTCGGTTTGGCGGCTGGGATAACTGATCCTGGTCAGGTTGGGGCTGGAAATGCCAAGTCTGGAGAATGTTCTGGTTTAGAATCCGCGATTGTGAACATCTGACAATCGTCTTTATCTACCAAAGCGAGAACATGCCCACCATGGATCCCAATACCCTGCTCGAACAAGCCTACGGACATCACCAACAAGGTGAGTTGGACCAGGCCTTAGGCCTTTATCGCCAAGTGCTGGAAATTGCGCCGGAGCATGGCCAGGCACTGAATCTGGCTGGGGCTGCCTATGCGGCACAAGGCGATAACCACTCTGCGCTGGCATGTTTAGAGAAAGCCACTCGTTTGTATCCGGATTACACACCGGCCTTTGCGAATTTAGGCATTCTCTTCCATACCATGCACCGCTTTGACGAAGCGGCTGAGGCCCAGCGGCGGGTCATAGAGATCGACCCCCAAGATGTCGATGCACATAATCAATTGGGCATTGAGTTACGCAATGTCGGCAAGTACCAGGGGGCAATTGAGTCTTTTGAGCGTGCCATCGAGTTGGATCCGAAAAATCTTCCTGCCCATGTGAACCTTGGCAATGTGTTTCAGGATACGGATCGTATGGAAGAGGCAGTGGACAGTTATCGCCGGGCCCTGGCTTTGGACTCGACTTTTTACAGTGCGCATCGCGGGCTTGGCAATGCATTGCAGCGTCTTGAGCGGGTGGATGAAGCGATCACCAGCTACCGCGCGGCGTTGGCGGCTGAGCCGGGGTATTTACGCGCATTGGTGGATTTGGGTGGATCCTTAGTCGAGACAGGGCAACAAGAGGAGGGTGCTGCATGCCTGAGGCAGGCGATTGAGCAGGATCCACACGATGCGTATATCCATGCCAACTTAGGCATTGCTTTACATGAGTTGGGACAGTTTGAAGCTGCCAATGAGTCTTTTGATCGGGCCTTGGAGATTGAGCCAGGCAATACCCACGCTTTGTCTTATAAAACCATCAGTCTGCATGAGCTGGGTCAGAACAAAGAGTTCGATTACCTGACCAATCTTGATCTGCTGGTGCAGTTCGTGAAATTGCCAGTGCCTGAGGGTTATGACTCGATTGAAGATTTTAATCGTGAACTCGCCGAATATGCCAAGCAACATCCATCTTTGTATCGAGGGCGTCGCCAGGGGATTACCAGCGAATTGTTATTGGATGCTGAAGGGCCAGCAGTGATTTTGCGCGACATGATTCGCCGCGGTGTTGAAAAGTACATCGAAGACTTGCCTAAAGATTTCTCACATCCTTTGATTGACCGTGCGCCAGCAAAATTCAAGCTCTCTGGCTGGGCGAATGTGCTCGATGCCGGTGCCGACGCCCATGTGCATCCGAATGCCTGGTTGAGTGGCACCTATTACGTTCAAACCGGTGACGTCATTGATGCGGGTGACAACACCATGGGGGGCTGTCTTGAGGTGGGGCCGCCGAGGAAAGCGCATTATAAAACTGAGAATTACCCGCGCCGGGTTGTGACGCCGAAGGAAGGGCATATGGCGATGTTTCCATCTTATGTCTGGCATCGGATTTTGCCTTTTTCTGATCGTGGGGTGCGGATCAGTTATGCGTTTGATGTGGCGCCGGTGGGGTGAGAGTTTGCGGTGTTGCCGCTTGTGGATGCTTGGGCTGGTGTGTTGGTTGGTGGTGAGTGGGGTGTTGCGGTTCGATGTGCTCGGCTTTGACTTCCTGCGTCGCTCTAACACCTACATCCATGTAGGCGTCACCACATCCTACGGGGTGATAGCGTAGTATTCGCTCTTATCGAATGTTAAGGGTGTTCCGGTCTTGAGTGTATTTTCCCAGATGAAGAACCTGCCGTATTGGTGGGAGGAAGCGCCGCGACGCGATGAGGTTGGGCCGGAGCCGCCCAAGCAAATTGACGTGCTGATTGTCGGAGCTGGGTTTAGCGGTCTGTGTACGGCTCGGGTCTTGGCCAAGGCTGGTAAATCTGTGCTGGTGTGTGAGGCTGGCTTGATTGGGACCGGTGCCAGTACCCGTAATGGCGGCATGCTCGGGCCAAGTTTTCATAAGCTTGGGGTCGCCGGGCTTAAGGCACGCCATGGCAAAGACACTGCTTACGCCATCTTGCGTGAGAGTGTCGGGTTTGTAGATTTCGTCGCCGGGCTTATCGACTCTGAAAACATTGAATGCGAGTTTCACCGCAGTGGTCGATTCCGGGGTGCCTTGCGCCCTTCACATTATGAGCAAATGGCGCGTGAAATTGAGTTACTCAAAAGCGAAGCTGGGGTCGAGGGTGAGATGATCCCGCGGGGCCAGGTGCGTGATGAGATTGGAACCGATCGCTTTCATGGTGGACTGGTTTATCCCATGGATGCCGGACTGCACCCGGGAAAATATCACGATGGACTGGTCGGCTGCGTCAGGGCAGCCGGTGCCACGGTTGCTGCTGAGACTCCAGTCACTAACATTGCACGCACCCCTTGGGGGTTTCGTGTGACCACTCCTCGCGGGGTGATCGAAGCAGGACAAGTTGCAATCTGCACCAACGGCTACACCAGCAATATCACGCCCTGGCATCGACGTCGCTTAATGCCACTTCGTAGCGCCATTATTGCGACAGAACCCTTGGCTCCTGAGTTAATACAACAACTGATGCCGACGCGTCGCATGTACGGTGATAGCCGCAGAGTGGTTGCCTATTACCGAACGTCGCCGGATGGGAAACGAATTTTATTCGGTGGGCGCGCGGTTGGACCAGGAGATAAACCGGCTGCCAATGCCCGAGCCTTGCGCGGTTTCATGCTGGAGATTTTTCCCGAGCTCGGTGATACCGCAATCACCCATTCCTGGTCTGGGTTAGTGGCCTATACCTTTGATCATGCTCCCCACTCCGGCGAACAAGACGGTATGTATTATGCCATGGGCTATTGCGGCTCCGGTGTCGCCCGAGCCAGTTATTTCGGCCATAAGCTTGGCCACAAAATACTTGGGGACGGTGAAGGCGAAACCGCTTTTGATCGTCTGGCTTTCGAAACTCGGCCTTTTTATACCGGTAATCCGTGGTTCTTACCTGCGGTGATTCGGTGGCATCGGGTGGCGGACAAACTAGGCTTGTAGATTTTGTTTTAAGTTTTAATTTGAGTTCACGTTGAAAAAGCATTTGATGGCGTTAATGCTCACAACAAATCTCAGTGATCTCTGAGTCTGGGTGAGAATTTTCTTTTGCTCCCTACGAGGAAGGTTGATTAACGAACGCTATCCTGAGGAGCGAATGATCACTGCAATGATCATTCCAGCAGCCATTGCGGCGACTGCGCTTCGTGTCAGCAACATAATGACAATTGCCGTGACCACCGCAGCTTTAGCAGCCAAATCACCTTCAATTGTGGTCGGCACAACAATCGCAACAATAACCGAACCCGCCAGTGCTTCCAGGCTTCGCTCAACACGTTTGGTGATCGCCATTTGACTCATGATTAACAGGCCACCAATACGAGTCAGGTAGGTCACCAGTGCAATGATCAGCAGAGCTGTGGTTGCGCCAATCTCAATCGACATTGCGCAGTCCTCCTACAATACCGCCAGCTAAGGCACCGGCAACCACATGCCAGTTTGCAGGCGCCCACCAATAGGCTGCCAGTGAAACGATGGCGGCGGCGAACCAGGGCAGTAGTGCCGCTTTTCCGTTCCAGGAGCCGGCGAGAAGTGCGGCGAAGAACGCGATCATCACCACATCAAGTGCGAAGGCCCGGGGATCGCCAATTTGTTCACCAAACAATAGTCCACCTGTGGTGCCAAGGACCCACGCCAACCATAGCGCCAGGCCACCACCGATGAGCACGCCGACATCACGTTCGCCGGCCTGGTAATCGGATAAGCCAGATGCAAAATTTGCATCGCTCAACACCAACATCGATGCAAGCCGCTTCGACCAGGGTAAATCACTCAGCCATGGATAAAGAGAAGCGCCCATCAGTATGTGGCGTGCATTGACTGCCAGGGCAATAAGAATAAGCGGGATCAACGGTATCGTAGTTCCCCAGATTTCCAGGACTGCGAACTGAGAAGCAGCGGCGAAGACACTCGCGCTCATCAATAGTGCCTGTGCATCTGTGAGTCCCGATTCAGTCGCGGCAACACCAAATGCAACACCAAAAGGAAT
>JAJDDP010000187.1 GCA_029260235.1 Phycisphaerae bacterium
GCTCATGAGCGTCTATCGCACCCTCCGACTGCGCGGGTTGAACCCGACCAAGACTATCACCAACGGGCTAAAAACCTACCTCGAAACCGGGAAGATCCCCGCGATGCCAGCCGCAGCTGTTGCGAATGGCTGAAAAGTTACCTTCTGACAACAAACGATGCATACCTGCCAGCGAGATCAGTGATCAGTGAGCTTATGCCCCACTTCGAGGATATTGATGGCACATTTGTAAAGGAGTTTCAAACGGGAGGTTTCGATGCGAGGTTGTGGGAGCTGTACTTGTTTGCCTATTTGCAGGAAGAAAAGCTGTGGATTGATCGGAACCACGTCTCGCCGGATTTTATGGTTCAAAAATACGGCCAATCGGTGGCCATAGAAGCGGTGATCGTGGGTCGGCGAACCGAATACGCGTCACCGATCATACACAAAGAGCCGGAATCTCCGACGCCGGATGAAATTGCAAATCGAAATCGCGATGAAGTTCCAATCTTGTTCGGCAGTCCATTGTATTCCAAACTTCAGAAGAAGTACTGGGAACTCGAGCATGTGCGCAACGTACCGCTCGTCTTTGCAATCGCGGATTTCCACGATGATCAATCCATGCTCTGGACCTCTACAGGCCTAATGAACTATCTGTACGGCAACCGTAGCGACTATCACTATGATGAAGATGGAAAGCTGGTCATAACTTCCCAGAAGGTCAACGTCCACAAAGTTGGTACGAAGACGATTCCTTCAGGATATTTCTTCCAGCCCGATTCGGAGAATGTAAGCGCCGTACTCTTTTCGGCCATCGGAACCATTTCCAAGTTTAGCAGAATCGGGAGACAAGCTGGGTACGAAGCTCCAGGAGTAACAATGATCCGGATGGGCCACCGTTACAATTCTGATCCGAATGCCAGCATGCCGAAGCCATTCTGCTACGAAGTGAACGAACAGTGCAATGAAACTTGGGGAGAAGGACTGTCGATGTTCCATAACCCCAATGCCCGCTTCCCAGTGCCCCGTCAACTATTCCCGTCGATTGCGCATCATCAACTCGAGAGCGGGCAGCTAACGAGCACCTTACCTGAGTTTCATCCATACGGATCGTACACCTGGCATCTCATAGCTCGCGAAGAACGTGGGCATAGATAGGCGATCAGAACACCTGGCAACGCTGCTGCTGAGGTATTGGATTTCTCCGTAAGCGTTTTCAATGCGCTGGCAGGCATACTCGAAGTAGACCGGATCTTGCTCGATGCCCACGAATTTCTTGCCAGCCAGGCTAGCAGCCATGCCGCTGGTTCCACTGCCCATGAAGGGATCAAGCACCGTTTGGGCCGGGATAGCATCACAGAAGAACCGCACTTGGGACAGTGGGCGCGGGTAGGGAACCGGGTTGCCTCCAGTGTAGCCATCCCATTGGCTAAATCATCGACGTGCCAGTCACGCGGCAGTTGGTCGTGAAGGAGCGAGTGACCGCTCCATCGAACAGGGATATTCACCAAGAATGCGGGAGAACCGTTTTACCTGCCCACTGACACGGAATTCGGACCCTCATCCTCACGGAGCGGTTGAAGGACAGACGAAGATCTCGCGTGTCCGTAGACTCGAACCTCTAGCGAGCCGTCGTCGGCCGGCACATGAAATCGCGAAGTAGCATGGCCTTACGTGGGCGAGTATACTCTGCAGCTATGGCGAGAACCGTGACCACGCATACGATAGCGGACGGCGTGTCATACTCATCGCATCCGCACCACCGGGAAGCTTCCCGCCGCCGGCAAAAATCTCAATGGACTATTTCAGAGTCCGACGAAATTGGGGTGTTTCGAGCCGCCTTCGAAAGCGGGTGGCTCGACACCGAATCCGGCTGGGGGCTTCATATTCCCGATAATGCCATTGCCCAGCTTGGAACGGCCATTGATGGGGAAACGGCACTGCACGTCGCTAAGTTCATCGCCACAGGCGCGACGCCCTGGCACGGATATCCTGCCGACCACCAACGGCGCATCGAGGATGTGCCGAGCGAACGCCATCTAAACGCGTGGATGCAGCGAGGGCTGCTCACTAACGCCAAAGTACGAAAGCTTGTGAAACAACAACCATGCAACCTGTAAAGCTGCGACTTGAGGGAGAGTTTTGGGATACCCAGATCTACATGGGCTTCCTATACCTCTTTGCTCGCGACGGCTCGCTGGTGGTTATCGATTGGGACCGCCTGGTAGGTGATCTTGGCGAAAGGACGGGGCAGGCGTTTGCAACGGAAGCTGCGCTGCGGCGAAGCGACCACCTATACGGACCATCGGCGCGATTGTTCCTAACAGATCCAGGCATACGGTCGGTCGTCGTAGGCCGATTCGAGACATTGGCTGCAAGCGATCTGTTTTTGGATCGTGCAACGGTTGCGCGATATGTTGTACAGCATGCTGAATCACCAAGTCCGTTTCCCCACGCCGATTCCGTTCTTTACAACAGCCTGTTGTACACCGTCGGGAAAAGTGGTGTGTATTGTGCGCCATGCGCAACGAAACGGCGAGGAACTGCAATAGGTAGAGGCATCAAGCGTTGGGATGGGTCGGCGAGCGCGTGCGCGGCATCCTACAATACGGTCGCTCTCGCGACTGGTGCGAGTGGGTTGTTTGAAATGATCTCTGGGTCATCGTACGAAGGCGAGGTGCAAGTTCCACACCTTGAGCCACGTTTGATTGTCGATAGGCATTGTACAGATTGCTCATGGAGCTTCTTCAACATCTTTGGAACATCGCGATTTCACGGCTCGTTCCTAGTCCAGTACAAGTTACGTCAGGATCAGGATTACCCGGACGAAGGCCAAATGATGGCGGATGCGGGGTGGGCTGAGGAGCTTGCAAGTGGGCTGCGTCAGACTTCTCGCCGCCGTGAGTTTGATCGCATAGTCGATGAGCAGGAGCTCTTCGGCGTCTCGCGAAGTGGATATGAAATTGCATATCAAGATAAGATCTATCGCGTTCACGATAAGCTGATCTCGGTGATCAAAGCCAATCCGTACTCTAAGAAGGCAGACGGATGCCTCAACAGTTTTGGGGAAGTGCAGATTGCGGGATGGAAGGGCAATCTTGTTTCTGCGAAAGTTGCGGTCTTCGGTGTTGTGCTGGAGTATGACGCCGCTATCGTCGTAATCGGCAACGGAGCGGATGAGAGCTTGGAGACTCATACAATTCAAGGCGAACCGGTTAGCTGGCGGGTTTTTCCTCGGTCGGCGAATTACCGGAATCATCTCCACATCGTAAGAGATGATTGTCTAGAAGTACTGTCGTTCAATCATGATTATTTTGTCGAGCAAAAAGTCAAGAGGATGGGTACCCGATACTCAGCGGTTTCAGGACGGAGATTCGTATAGGTTGCACGCAATGTAGATTCGTCAGAGCACGAACGGCAGTCAACTTGTGTAGGCGCATGACATCAGCCGCAATGTAGGCGAGCATCGGCAATCTGCTTGATGAATCTCTACCACCTTCCATGTCCTTGTCTCCGCTTTCTCTCGCGAGACGCCGTTGTCCGACCGCGCGACTTGCCCGTTTCCGGGAGAAGTTATGTGCCACATGAGCGGCATTCGAGAAACAGGTGGTGGAGAGCAAACCACCGTGAGGGTGGAACGTTGTGGCTGGTCTCGCGAATGTGGTCCGCGTCGGGGCGCAACCGTGAGCGGTCAAGTCTGGCCGGTGTGTTCATGCACAAATCCGTTGCACGGGTGCCAATGTTCTGCTCGACCAGGCGCATAGCATCGTCAGACCGGCCGTCGAGAACGTAGCCGATCATGCCGCCATGTAGTGCGGCTCTCGCATATTGACCGGTCACGAATCGCGACATGCCTTCGGTTATGTATTCGGGGGCAAGCGAGCGGCGGCGTCCTTTCTCGGCCACGTTGAGCCTCTTGCACTCGAAGGCAAGGTAGATCTCCTCACGCGCAGAGACCGCTGGCAGAAACTTCAAGTCGATTCGACCAAGTTCGGCTCCAGTCTGCGGATCGTCTTCGGTGGCTTCGCGCTCCACGCGTAGAGGCAATCTTCGCAAATCCTTGGCTTGTTTCAGGGCATATTTGAAGCGTCGAGTTGTCGGCACCTCATGGTCCGACGGTCCGGGCTTTTCAAAAGTCGCCCATGTTTCTGTGATAAGATCGAGCACGCTCGGCACAAGATCCTCTGGAAACGTATCCGACCATATGTCTGGATCGCCTACGATCATCCAATGCGTTCCTTGCGAGAGCGCATCAGAATGGTCGTAGCGATATCATCCGCGTCGTTAAATGCAGCCGTTCGCGTCCAGAACCGTTGAGCGAGAGGTTTGAAGAGGTACAGAGAATCTTTGTCGAACACTTTCACGCCGCGAAGCAGCTCGATCGATCCCAGTTCCTTGGCGAAGGCTTGTTGAAGGCCGTCGAGAACTCCTATCAGGCCGCGATCGTCACTCACAGGGCCAGATGGCTTCGCGCCATTTCGACTTCGGTCGAGGATAACTGTAGCCACGCCGCTCATCGATGAGGCGTAGACGCGGCTACGGATGCGGTACGCCCCTTCCCGTGCCCAATCATTGAGGGTCTCGCAGAGCGTGTCCACATAGCACTTGCGAAAGTCCGCGGAACTTTCCTTCAAGGTCGGAAGCTTGGCGGATGCGCGTTTCGGTAGAATGCTGGGAATAACGACGCCGGCGGTGTCCTCGATCAGGACCCGTTCCACGTCAATGATGTCGAAGTACTGGTAGAGGAGGACATTGCATTCGCTTTGCAACCCCTGGATCGCCTCCTCACGATTGCCGAGAAGTGCTCTCTTGGATTGCGCGAAAGCACCCACTTTCTTGACCAATTCGGTAACAAGCTTCTGCGCCCGACGTGGCGAGCTCATTTGTTTCGGTAGCGGGAATGGAACCTGGAGCAACTCGGCGACCCGAACCTGCGACCGTTCGATTCCCCAGCGACTCGATGTATGGAACAGAAAATACCGGGCCATGGGGGATCGAAGATAGGCGGAAAGGAAGACCAGCAGGTCACGGTCCTCTCGGGGGCCGCAAATGCCGCGTACGGAATGACGGAATGCGACGGAGAATTGGGCGAAGCTCACGTTGAGGCCCTGCGTTACCAGCACGTGCGGGCCTTTGAAGGCATCCGTATTTGTGTTTGATCCGCTTCTGACTTCGTACTCTGCTCGAGGGAGTCGCTCACAGTCAGACTGCGACAAGATCGGTTCGGATCCGACTTCCAGTGCTGGAATGAACAATCTGCTCGGCAGTGTGATCACCTTGGCGGCGGAAGGGTTGTCGGATTTGCCCACGGGCTGGAAACCCTCGGCGATGCTCCATCGAGACCGGCCACGCCTCCGCCCTTGCCCGACGATGTCGGAAAGCTTTGGCAAGTCGCTTAGCCTGTCCAGAAGTTTCCAGTCACGAGGCGTACCCCAGAACTGCTCCTTCCAAACACGGGAAGGGCGGTGAGACCGCAGGTCGGCAAGAACTTCGGTGAGCCGCACTTCCTTTCGATCCTCTGGAACTATCGAGATGAGTTCAGCTTGAGAAATCGACCAACTTGTCTTGGGAACTAGGTATTTGATTCGGTGGTCACGCCTCCGGGGCGAGTCCTTGCGGTAGCGAACGATCAACGCCGGCGCAATGGCGGATTCAAAAAGATTGAACCGCATATCGGCAAGGTTGAGAACCACATCTACGGAGCATCGCTCCAACCAGGCTTTCTGGAAATCTAGGGCCCTTCGCTGATGATTGAATAGCACTCCGTGCGTGAGCACGAAACACACTCGGCCGCCGCTTCTTTGATGGCAAGCCGCCTTCCAAATGAAGGCCGTAGCGAGCTGTCGATTGGGAACGGGAAGCCCTTGATCGCGACACCAAGTCTCAGGAGTCGTAGCTTGGCCGACGATGCTTGCCCAAGGCGGATTGCCGATCACCAAGTCGTACTCATTTGGGATCGGCCCCCGAGCGGAGGAGAAATCGCCACAATAAATGGTATGCATATCGTCAGCATTTCGCTCTTCATCACACCACACAAGCCGCGGCAACACCGTCCCTTTGCGTTGCAGCTCTTGGATGTCGGGAGGAGAGAGTTGGTCGAGCAGCGCCAGGTACAGGCTGAACGCCGCAATCTTGCAGGCCGTCGGGTTCACATCTACGCCTGCGATGTTGTCGCGGAGAATGGCGATCAGTGACCTCGCGCGACGATCATAGCGAGCATTCGGGTTGTTTCTTTTCCATTCCTCGGCGATACGGTTGAAGACCCCAACGAGGAATATGCCGGAGCCGCATGCCGGGTCGAGAAAGCGCTTGTCCAGCAAGGTGCCCATGCCTTCGAGCGCAAGGTCGAGCGTAACCTCAGCAAGGAACCTTGGCGTGTAGAAAGCCCCGGCCTTCCTTTTTCCCTCGGGGTTCTCGGCCTTTAGGAAGTGCTCGTAAATAGCACTGATGGTCTCGATCGGTATCATCTCGAAGTCGTAGGGCCAGAACGCGCCTTGGCAAGTGACGACATCCGTCCCGTGCAGGAACCGTTCTAGGATTTCCAGGTGCTTATTGGTAATCTGGCGCGACTCAGCGTCCAGGTCGTCACTGAACAGGTCACCGTTGAAATCAGCTCCAAGTCGTTTGAAGAGCGTATAGAGCTGCGACTTCGCCTCCCGCTTGTCTCGTTTCAGGATGTCGCGTAGGTGCGTAGTGCCACGAATTCGGATCGACTTTAAGTATGACGAGCCGATGACGTTCCGATCAAACAGATAACAGACGAAGACGACTCGGCATAGGAGAGCGTTGAGTACTGACGGGGACAATTTGCGCTTGGTCGCCGCAGCAAGTGCATTCCGAGTTGCTTGGAGATTGCGGAGTAGCTCACGATCGACGCGCTGTTTCGGATCGAATGACTTGGAATGGGCACGGAAGAAGTCGCCGGACTCGATCGACAGTACGAGTTGGCGAATGGCTGCCTCATCGGTAACACGGTCCAGCCGTTGGACCAGTCTATTGTCATTGTCAAGATTTTCTGTTCTGTCAGCCGGAAGGGTCAGCCCAGAGTAGATGTGAACGTCGTTGTCGTCGATCAGTACGAGAATCGGCGCCAAGCCCTGATTCCAAAACTGTTTGTGGATCGTAACGACCTCATCAGGGTCGATTGTCGCGACTTCCTTGAAGTACACGACCGGGTTGTTGTGGAGGCAGAGAACGCCGTCCAGCGCAAGCCGATCGAAGGCGCGGCGCAAGGCGTGGGCTTGTGGCACGCGACTACCCGCGGCATCGATCTCACTCTTGGAACCGAAGAAGGCCGGCGGCTTCCAGGCGTGGATTCCGAAGGCACGTCGCCAGTCCTTGGCTGCCTGGATGCTCATGCTTGGCTAAATCTCCGTGGATGACGAGCATGCGCCTTGTCCAAGCGGTATGCCCATCGGTCTGACAGGCGGACGGAACGGATCGGATGGCCTTGGCTCTTCAGGAAGAGGATGTCGCGATAGACCGTCTGCTCCGATACGCTGAGCTTTTCGGCGAGCGATCGGCACGAGGAGTTGCCGCGTCGGACCAACGCCAAGAGCTCCTTCAATCGGTTCGTGATGGCAAGGGATCGCTCGTAGCGCATGTGCAGGCTCCTTGCCCGATGTTTATCCATTTGTGATAGACTTGTCAACGGTCCACACCCTGCCCGCCTGGAGGGGCGTGGGCGGTCGCGATGCGAGGTTCCGTAGACGCGGCGAGCCGGCGAGCCGCACTGCATCGCTCGTTGACGTCCGGAAACGCACCGTGAGCTTTTACAACGCCGGTGTCGGAGCCAGCACGCTCACCGTCGTTGCTGCTACGACCTTTCTGGTGGATTAAGGCGCAGATCATGTCGGCGACTCTGGGTGCGAGCGGCACGTTATTCCACGCGAAGCTCACGCCCGTTCTCTACACGTTGTACGTTCCTGACAGCAGCGAAACATCGTTTCGACAGCTTCATGGATATCACATTTCGGATTGCAAATCACGTTCTATCGGAGAACGGGAAGGCGCCGGAAACGCAAGCTCGACGCCGTTTGTCTTGATCGGACACGGCGTTTGACTATGCCCGAGCGAGTGTGCTACGGTTGAATTGGTAGATGAAATTCAGGCAGGCCTCCACCCGGTCTCCGCTGTCGCACAGGTAGCGACCGTTTAGGCACATACGTTAGGTGGCCATCATCGACCGAACAGTGGACCCAACAGCTTGAGCCCTTGCCACATGCAACGCGGACGCTGAGCCGGCGCCCCGTGTCCCGGCGCTTCCGCGACGGTATCCCGGCTTTCACCAGACGAGGACTCCCGACGCCAGCCACGTCGAGCAAGGCGCCCCCCCCTACCTCCGTCGCATGGCAACGTACCAGGCGTCGAAGTCATGCTGGCTCTCCGCCAATCCGTACCGAGACTTCGTGGCTTCCAATATCTCGAACCAGACCTCTCCTGGACCGATCAACTCGCGAAGGTAGATGGCACCATGATTAAAATCCTCGCTCTGGCGATCGGCCGAACCGCAGACGCACAGCCACACTCCTTGAGGGGCCAAGGCGTGCGCTACCCTCCGGATAAATGCCTTCCGCGATCGTACACCGCCGATACCATGAAAGACGCCTTTGTCGTAGACGACATCGAACGGTCCTGGTTCTCGCCATTTCATAAAATTGGTTGTTTGAAAGGATACGCCACGACCGTTGACCGTCTCTGCAGCACGAATGACGGCCGCCGGCGACCAGTCGATGCCAAGATACTCGAACCCCGCCTCGGCAAGCCCGGCGGCGTCAACACCGACACCGCAGCCAATCTCAAGTAGCCGGCGGCCCTGGCTATGCACTCGTAGCAGCCGCGTAGTAACTTGCGAAACGCCAGCGCTTTGCCACGGATCACGTTGCACCTGATACCTGGCATCCCATTCAGGGGCTGTCGCTCGGGCATGCTCATTCACGCTGGCTGCGACTCCTGTTCATCTCGCGGCGTTGCACGGTCATGATTGGACCAAGAGGCACTTTCGCGTGGGCTGCTCTCCTCCTCCGGTTCGTAAATTTCCGGACCAGGGAATGCTCCGAGACGGCCTAGTCGCGACAGTCGAAGTCGTTTGGACGTCAATGGTTGGGGCTTGGTATTCTCGCACCCATTCTCCTGCTTATCCTCATACTCCATGGACAATACTTCCTTTCTCGTGTGATACACGAACAAGCCCACGCTTGGGTTCCAACCCGACGCGGACCGTGTGCGCATACCACGAACTCATCCTTGCCAAGCCACGGTCTATCTTCGGAAAACCCTCAAACAAATACTGCTGAACCGCGTCCAACACCGAATCGTCCTTCTGCGTCGGCAACGACTCGATGGCGTAGCTATCTTCGAGTTCCCCGCGCGCGATGCTCAACTCGGCCGAGAAATCCTCCGAAGTCAGCGCGTGAGCCCCGGCGTGCTCGCCCCGCTCAACCAACAGAGCTCGGTAACGATCGTTTATGCGCGTGTACCGCTGCTCCCACTCGCTGGACGGTGTGAAGAAGTCGTGCAACAACAATTCGACGATTCCTTGTAGCTCCTCCGGATACCCGTCCACAAGCCACGGCGCGACAAGTCGTTGGAGCCACCAAGACCGCGGCAGTGCTGCCAGTGGACGTCCCCGGACGTCGCGTTCAAAGCGCACCGATACCGAGAGGCTTGCTTCGTCGTAGGTTACGCCGTGCCAATACAAGGATGGAAACACCGCCGCCTCGCCGGCGTTAAGCACGACCTCTACCCCGTCGAGCTTTTCGAGGAGACATCGGCGGTCGGCTTCCGAAAACTTCGGAACCAAAAGTGCGCTCGTGTTGATCACGGGCGTAAGAAGCCACCCGGCTTCCGGTGGCAGGAGAAGCAGGCGTTTTCTGCCCGTTAGGCAGCAATGCGCGACCCAGTGGTGGTCCCAATCAAAGTGAAGTGGCGCGAAGTTTCCCGGACGGCCGGCATGCACTAAAACCAGGGCGTCCGTACCGACGATCGACTTGTCCGTGCTCGAAACGTGGATTGCGTCCAAGAACCGACGCGGAAGTGCCATCTCGGCGCACAGCTCTTTCGACTTATTAGCCGGGTCCAAGTAGTCTGAAAGCTGGCATTTCCGCGGCTCAGATGCCTGGTGAAGACCGCTGTAGTAATCAGGCTGAACCACAACCTCCAGCTCACTGAGCCAACGATCGACGTCATCAATAGTAACGACAAACGAAGGACACTGCTTCAAAGAAGGCGTATGAACAACAGCCTCGTCAGATGCGATTGTAGATGCCTTGCTCACGATTGGGTAGCCTGCAATCCGAGATCCCTTGCCCGTTTGGCCCATTTACTCTTCAACCAATTGACATGCGCTGCGTCTATTCGCCAGATCTCTTTTCCGGACGTCGCTTTCGTCAGAGCATCCTCACCGTCGCCCTCACAAAGTCTCCCATATCCATCTTTGCCACCAGTCGCCACGAAATCCTCAAGAAACAGACTCAGCGCAGCGATCTCCGCCTTGCTTTCGTCGCAGTGTTTCGCGACAGGGTTGGCGCTGTGGCGTAACAGGAGCATTCGAGGGTTATCCGTCTCATTAGGTTTCACCACGGCAGCGCCCAAGTATCCGTTGTAGCTGAGTTCCGGATGGCCGTGCATAAGCCTCTGGACTGCGGCTGCGAGCGTATCGTCGTCAAACACCAGGGGGACCGTCTCAAGAAACCCGTCATACTCGCTTTCTGTCACTAAGTAGGTCTTGATGCCGAGGGCGGCGGTGAGGCTGATGTACCCCTTAACAGCAACATCATGATGCGGGGCCTGGCCATTATGCCGAATCGCACCATCGATTATGAGCAGTTTGTGCTCCTCGCTCGATGCATCCTTGCTTCTTACTACATGCTCGAGATAACGGTGATTGAACAGCAAATCCTGCAACCATCTATAATTCAATACCGAGTATGTGATATTCCACTTAGATCTTGCGCTGGGCGGTGGCCTGCTGGGTGGCAATGGCCCCTGATAGTGGTCCACGCCAACTATATGGCGTTTCGGCTCATTAGCGTGAGGGAAGATGATGCGCGCATGCTTATCGGCGATACGTCGAACATCGTCATTGAGTTTATCAAGAGAATCCTTTAAATCGGAAAACCGTTTGTCTAAAGATGGCCTATCTGTATTGCTTTCTCCCACGTGCTCCTTAACTGAATCGAGGGTATTGTTCAGACGAGAATCAAGCGTCTTATTCCTCTCTCCCAGCGCCTCGACCGATTGGTGGGTTGCCACGAAGAGATTAAGCCCAAAGGTAAGAAGCATCAGGAAGGCCGCTAGCAGCAATTCGCTCGCATCGACGCCATTTAGTCCAGGTATTAGCTCAAAGTGGTCAGAGACAAGGTAGACTGCCGTCACAAAAAGTATGGTCCAGGTCACCCACAATGTCCGAATCGTCTTCTTAGCATTGGAGAACCGGGGTTCAGGCTGCGACTTTCCCATGACTCTGCTCCCACTATGCACAACTGCCACCGCCTACAATTGGTGGACCCGAGACCCTTTAAACCAATCGTTGGCATGAGCGACGAATACAATCGCCACGTCTTCCAAATTCATCGCACCGTCCAATATTGCATGGGCCACCGTGGCCGAGCGGGTGTCAAGGGCCGAGGCGAACTCGTCGAGGCAGAGAGTTTTCGCGCCGCTCATGAGTGTGCATAGCAGGGCGACGATCTGCTGCTGCCCGCCGGAGAGGTGACCCATGAACTCGTTTAATCGCGTGTCTAGCCCGACCTCGAAACGAAGAAGCTGTTCGACCGCGGTTTGGAGTTTGAAGGAGCCGTGGTGGTCGGCTGCCTTGAGTTGCTCCGCGATCGTCAGTCCCGGAGCTACCATCTCCGATGCAGATTGATCCATGTACGCTACGGGGCCGTTTGTCTCGATCTTGCCCTCGGTTGGCGGGTGAATGCCAGCCAACAGTTTTAGGAGAGTTGTCTTGCCGGTTCCGTTTCTTCCGACGATCTTGACCACCTCTCCGGCTTTGACCTCGAGATCAATATCCCGGAGCGTCCACCGGTCCGCTCCGGGGTATCGAAAGCCTGCATGCGAAATGGCGATTGGCAAACTCAAAATAACCTCGTCGTGCTCGAGTGGGCGCGTCCCGCGATACCTAACAGAACGACCAGCAGCAGCGCCGTCATGAGTCGCAGGTCAAGGGTCTGAACGCGTAGAAGAAGAAGCGCCTGGATGCCGGCACTGTAGATCAGGCAGCCGAGCGCAACGGCACACACGTATTCAAACGTCCTAAGGTAGTGCCGGCGCCGGAACGTCTTGATGATAGCCTCGCCGAGGACGAGGACCGCGAGCGCGACGAGTATCATGCCGAGTCCCATGTTGGCAGTGTAGCCACCACGGCGTTCGGCCTCAATGGCTCCGCCGGCAGCAACGAGTGCATTCCCCGATGCCAGGCCCAACAGAAGAAGCCAACTGCGCTCAGCACTGCGCACTAACACGGGAGAGGACGCGTCTCCGCTGTAACGCAGCCGTAATCCAACCCTTGAGCGGAGACCCCACAAGACCGCGGCCACGACGGCGACGAAGATTCCGACCCACACCAGCGAAAAGATGATGTGGAGTCGATACGGCTGTTCACCAACCAACGATCCGCTCAGAGAGGCGTCCCAGGATGCGATTTGCGTGTGGACCGATGTCACGCGGAGCAGGCTCTTGGTCGCGCCGCTCGTCAAGTAGGGTGCGGAGAGCACCAGGATAATCATCGAAAGCACGCCGGCAATGACTTTCCCGACGCCCAAGCGCTGGTTGATTGCCCAGGTCACCGTGCCGCCGATGGCGCCGCCCAGAATCGCGGCTGTGAGTGCCACAGCCGTACCCCAGCCATTCACGAGCGTCACCGCATATAGGGCTGCTCCCACCGTGAACGACCCATCGACCGTGAGATCTGGGTAGCCGCTGACCCGGATGCTAATGAGCACTCCCAAGACAACGAACAGCAGACCCGTCGAGTGGTACGCGACCGCATCGATGAAGTAGGCAGCCTCGTACATCACGGCCCGGGCTCGTCGATGATTACAGCGCCGCCCGCTTCGAGGGCATCGACGTCCAAACCGAACGCCTTGGCGGCCCCACGGTTAATCATGAGATCGCCGTCCGAAAGCACGCGCACCGGCATGTCTCCGGGGTCAATGCCTTGAAGAATCTTCGCGACTATATCTGCCGTCACATCGCCGAACTCGGTCATATTGATCGACAGTGCCAGCACTGCGCCCTTCTCAACACTCCCCGACTCTCCGCCGAACAGTGGTTTTCCCGCCTCGCCAGCCGCCTTGACAAGACCATCCATGTTCTCCAGGATCATGTGGTCGATGCCCGTGTAGATTGTGTCCACGTCGAGGAGCAGCGACTGTGCCGAAGGATATATGTCGTGTGCAGCGGTAACAGGTAAGAGCCGGAGGTAAAAGCCCATCTCGGACGAGATCTCCGTCATCGCCTCCACACCAATTCGTGAGACATCGTCACCCTTTGTGTACAACATCCCGATACGCCTGGACTCGGGGAAGAGGTTAAAGAAGGCTCGAACTTGTTCCCGAAAAGGCCAGCGGTCGCACACGCCAGTGAGGTTGCCGCCCTGGGGGCTCGTTAGATCTGTGACGAGACCCGTCCCCACGGGATCCGCGACGCCGGAGAACACGATCGGGATGTCCTTCGTTGCGTTGGCGACGGCCATTGTCGAGGGAGTCGAGATTGGCACGATGACCGCCGGATTCCGCCGGACGAAATCCTCCGCGATCGGCGTTGTCAACGAGGCGTCGCCGTTCGCGTTGCGAAACAGAATCTCAATGTTCCGTCCGTCCTCGTAGCCGCGCTGCGACAAGCCCGCCACGATTCCAGCTCGGACTTCGTCAAGCGCTGGATGGGTGGCGATTTGAGTGATCGCGACAAGCGGCAGCCGTTTATCGTTCGACCGCGAAGACCACACGAACCCAACCACAATCAGCGCCGCAACGCCAATCGTGATAATCAGCCCTTTCTTGCCCATGGAACGGTCTCCTATTCAATCGTCAAGCTGGTTTGTCCGATCTGCGCCACGGACCTGCGGCGCCGGGATCCACTAGACGTCTCAACATCCTGATCCACGGAACGAATGCGATCCATGCCGATTACCACGCCTGACACAATCGACGATGGGCCGTCAACCAGCCGCTAGTGTACCACAACAGACTGGCGGGGCGTAGAGTCCACCGCCACCCCGCGTACACGACCATTTTTCTTCACGCGAGCCAGGTAGGTCGCACATTCAAGCCCGGCTCCGCCGGACGCTTGGCGGGCCTTTGGCCACCGCCAGGATGTCTGACTTGCTCATCGTCGAGCCCTGGTCGATCATGTTCTGGTTCGGATCATCGCTGTCGGCACTGCCGCTGATCTGGGCCATGGCCGCATGGTCTTCGGAGCCGGAGGTTATGGTTTTCTCGAACACGGCGCATTTCACTTAATCGACATCGCTCAGTGTTCCCGGTCTGCACTCTTGCCGCTCAGGATAAGCGGGGAGGGGTGGTGGTCAAGGCTGTGAAAACAGGGCCGTCGCGCCGCTGCTCGAAGACTCGCCAGGGAGAGAGAGGAGAGGCCCGGTGGTGCGTGGCCTCTGGACCTTGCGAACTACGTTGCCAGCGACAGGAGCGCCGACGCTTTCTGGTCCACTTCGCTTCGCTCGCCCGCGTTGGCGAGCTTGCCGGAGATGCGTGTGAGCGCATCCACGACCGCGAAGATCGTGAACGCTCCGTGGCTGCGTGCGACCTCCAGGGCCTCTTTCGCGAGCGTTCGCGTAATGCCCTGCTTGGCCAGCACTTTGAGCACCTCCTCGGAACTCGAACCGAGCCGCGTTTCCATCGCCTTCTTGACGACCTGGACGAACCTTTCACGACGGGACAAGTCCCACTTGTGGGCGTCGCGTTTCTCGACTAGCCGGGCGATGATGCCGCGAATGTCGGCTACCGACTCGTACACGTTGGCTGTGTGCTTGCGGCTGAAGTCCACGACCACGACCGCGTCCCAAGCGATGTGGTTCTGGCACACTGCCTGGAACCAAAACGTCTGCACGCCAACGAAACGTTTGCCGACCTCCGAGTTCCACACGACAGGACGCGACCGAAGAGGGAGTGTCCTGCCCGGTGCGAACGCCTCGCCGTTGATTTCGGCCCAGCCGGTGGGGCCGATGAGGAAGCAGAACATGTCCTGATCACCGCAATACAAACCCGTTCCGCCATCGGTGTCGCCGCCGCCGTCACCGGCCTTCTGCGGCGGGATGAAGTCGGTCGCGAACTCGCGAACCATCGTCAGCAGATCCACGTTGAAGAGCCGCGTGTAGCTGGCTCCGTGAATCGAGCGAACGACATCCTCTGCCGCGTAGACCTGAAGCGGCTTTGAGCCGGGCGAGAGTGTCTCGTCGAAGACCCGCCCGGCCGTTTCCGGCGTGAGACGGTCCACCGTGTCCTTACTGACGCCCGCCAACTTGCACAGTTGGCTAA
>JAJDDP010000188.1 GCA_029260235.1 Phycisphaerae bacterium
TCATGAGCGTCTATCGCACCCTCCGACTGCGCGGGTTGAACCCGACCAAGACTATCACCAACGGGCTAAAAACCTACCTCGAAACCGGGAAGATCCCCGCGATGCCAGCCGCAGCTGTTGCGAATGGCTGAAGAGTTACGATTGCAGTTGATCCATCTGCGAGGCCTGAGAAAAGAATAAGACCAAGAACTGAGCGGCTACTGCTGGGATCATCTTGACCCTCCTGTCGAATCAGCCAGGTGCCCGTGGCGCCCGCAAGAGCATTTTTGATTCAGACCGCTGAATCCAAGGCAGGCCACAGCCAGCCAAATGTGCCGCCAGTGAGTAGGCCGTAGATCAAACCGTCAAAACTGAATTTCAGAGTGATCGCCCATTTCTGCCCCTTCCAGATAGACTCGGGCATGCCTCCTATCACGTGGACTGCGATTGCAATCGTGCCAGCCAGGCGAAAGACGGTCAGGTAGTTGGCACCGCGATCCAGACCCACGGCAGTACCATAGGCAACAAACACGCCGATCAGAATCGTGTAAAAGAACCACTGCACCAGATTCTTGCCGATTCCCGGAGGCCCGCTGGGCACAACTGTCAGGAAACCAACCGGGCCGCGCTTGTACTTCTCGATCATCTCTGGAGTACCCAGCTCCTTCATGGAATCGGCCCCGGGGAACATGTAGGTGTCTGGCTGGATGCCCTGGCTCAGCATAGTTTCAAGAATCTTGCCTTCGCCAGGGAGCTTCTTGAAATCGTTCTTATGGATAGGGATGACCATGTGCAAGATCGAGCTTGCTATGAACACGAACACCGCTGACAACAAGATTGGCAACCAGAGCTCTGTCAATGAAATCATGTCTTCCTCCTGTTGAAATGAACTTCGAACCGATCCGCGGCCAGATCTGTGTCGATGCTGACCAAGACAGTCCCTCACGCTGCCCCGGCTGCAAGGATCGGGCATGCGCACAGACCGCACGCCGCGTTTATTATGCAGCCATTTGCGACTTGTGGATAGGAGCAGCAATTTTCTTGCTGGGGGTGGTTTGTAGCCCGGGTATCGACGAATGCGATCCCTCAGAACCCTGTTGCGTTCTGGAACACCGCAAGATCATCGAGATCGACGTCGCCATCGACATCCGAGTCGGCGCAGTCACAACCCGCGCCGACCAAGCCTTCCGGGCCGGTGATGCACGGCTCGAACAATGACCAATCAGTAAGCGTGACGAATCCATCGCCGTCCAGATCGCCGCCCAATACCTGCAACTTCCAGGTTTGCGTACCATTGCCGACTGAATTGGTGGCCCGGATGGTGATGGTGTAGGACTGAGCAGCCGGCAATGCATTGAACCAGCTTACCACCCCAGTGCTGTTGTTGATGGTCATGCCGAACGGGCCGGCGTCGATCGACCAGTTGATGATCGGCTCCATGCAGCCTGGAGATGTGATGGATGGGGTTGGACCGACGTAGTTACCCGCACAGAGAACCGCTTCATCGGCAACAGGTTCGATGTCGGGGGCGGCTGAATCGACGCCAATGAATAGGAGCTGCGTGCTCGTCCCAGCTGCGTTCGTCGCCCTCACATTAACCGTATACAAGAATGGTGACTTGGCGGGATCAGGCCAAGAGACTACGCCGGTGGCTGAGTTGATGGTCATGCCAGGTTCGGGAAAATCGATGCTCCAGGTCACTGTAGCCATGTTCAGCGGGTGACTCAGCTGAGGTTCCGAACTTGTGTAGGGTTGGCTACATGGAATGATGTCCTGCCCTAGTGAGCTAAACACTGGAGCAAGCTGGGTTACCGTCAGCATCTCGCAATAGACAACGTGGTTGTTGTCTTCGTACACTTCAACCACATCGTCCAAGTCGTCGAAGATCGATCCGACGAAGTAATCCCCGGAAGGTAAGTCGGCTGGCATGTCCAAGCTGATGTCGAAATCGATGGCATCCTCGAAGGCTAGATCCCAAAGTACATCTGCAATAAGCATATCGCCCGAGTCGATCACGCTGTCCGTCGAAAGATAGAACCCTTGCCTCACGAAGAATTCGTTGGTCGTGCCGAAGTTCTCAATCACCGAACGCATGGTCAATTCAGCCCCGGGATCCACCGCCGTTGGGGTGAAGAACACCGGAATGACCGCGCCGACGATAGTTCCCCAAGAATAACTGCCGTTGGCCAGGTCGGTAATCGGCGGTCCTGAAGGCCCAGAATTCGGGTATAGGAATCGGGCGCCGTTGCGATCATCGGTGTGCAGCTCAATGATATTTTGCTGCCCGACTGGCCCACCGTTTGGATAGCGTGGATTCATGGTGGCGATCAGGAACGGCGTCCCTGGCGTTTCATCGCCTATGGGGTCGTGCCCCAGTCCAATGGCATGGCCCAGCTCGTGAAGGGCGATCAACAAGAATGAGAAACCGTTTGAAGGCGTCGGATTGATCACCTGGTCGCAATCCGGATTAGGCTCGAACGTGTAACCCACGCCCAACGGTAAATCGCTGAACAGCATGTCCATGTCGAACCACTCAGTCCCACTGTTGACCAGGTAGGTCACAGCCAAGACACCCGGGTCGAGCGAGCTGGCTGGGACGGCAGCGGTATCGCTGAAACCATCGAACTGATCGATGGGCAAATCCTCCGCCAAGCGCGAAAAGGAGAATTGGAAGTCGGCTGCCGGCACACTGCTCCACTGCCCCATAGCAGACAGGTAATGGATGTCCGGGTCACTTCCCTCGGGAAAGGTCGATGGGGACAGATAACGCAGACTTTGATTGCCGAACCAAACCACATTGATTCCACCGGCTTGGAACCAAGAATAGCCCCGGGCTGAATCGCCTGCGACTAGGGTCAAGGAAATGACGAGAAATACAGTGCCAACACGTTGCACACTGCGCATCATGGTCGCACCGCCTCAGCTGCTGTGCTTCGAGTGCGATTGGCTGGCGGTGACTCGGTGACTCGATCCATGCCCCGTAAGGCAGATGATAAATCGGCCGAGTTGCCCTTCGGCATTGCTAAAGAAGTTGGGGACGGTTTCAACGTACTGGCATGATACTCCACCAGCACACGCCGACCGGCCGGCGCAGTCAATTGATGATTCACACTCTGATCCAACATGGGCTGAATTTGAGTAACGAATGCCTCAAACGAGACCGCCTCTAGTGGTTGTCGTTCCGGCGTAGCCAAGTTGATCCGAGCGTTTTGCGAGATGGCGGCTAGTTCTTCCAGCTGAGTAGATGCTCCGGCTGGGCGATGGCGAGAAACATCCCGCACCAGGACCGCCCCACCGGCTTCGATCCCCAGTACCGGCTCTGCGGCTGAGCTGAACACCCGTTCGATGCCGTCTTGATCGATCTTGATCTGGAAAGCACCACGATACAAGCCGACGACTGGGAAGGTCTTGTAGGTTGGGAGGACAAAGAGAAGCCACTTCTGCCCCTGCTCAAGTTTGGGGGCGCAGCAAACTTGCATCTGCAACTCACCCACCGTGCCACCCGGAACGATCATCGAAAACGTCTCCGACGCACCGGTGTGAACACCCTTCAAGTATCCTAAGTTTGTTAAGGTGACTTCTGTTTCGATGCGACTGGGATTGTCTGCCCAATATGATCGCACTGAAGCGACTTGGCCTACCACGACCTGCCCCGCCCAATCAGCCATCTCCGGCACGGTCATCGGGGCTACGCTTGAAGCAACAGCCGGCGCGCCCAGAACGCTCATCACAAGGGCAGCCGTCAGCACGAGAACCCATGTTCTTTCAGCCGATCCAGCAGGCATCCATCCGATCCTCACAGGAGTGGTAGCGACCCATGGTCACTGACCAATAGTCGCAAGAAACCGCGCACTACCTATGGTATCGCAAAGCCCAGGCTATGTTCAACCCAAATGTGGAAAGCTCGTGGATGAGCTTCGGGGTGTTGTCCCGCAGTTACCGGACGCCAAGGCGCCGGAATGCGCCGCGAGGCAGGGATCGATAACGGGCTGAGGTTCGATTTGGTTTAACGTGAGACACGGTTCCGCCGCTTGATTACGTGAATGGACGTCCACCCCGCAAGGGCAACAACAATTAGCCAAGGGGCCATCACGAAGAGTCCGTATAGAATCAGACCGGCTGAGCTGTACAGACCAGCCATCCCCTGACGCATTCGGTTGCGGAGCGTGTTACCAGCTTGGCCCGGTCCCGGCGTTACCGCGGGGCGTTCGGTCAAGATCAGATCGACCACGCCCATGGTGTCGGCGTAGGACTGTGATAGATCACCCAGCCCAAGTCCGCTGATCTGTCGAGAGGATACGCGACCCAACGATTCAAATTTTTCCACCGCTTGGTCCAGGTCAGCCACCTTAGTGGCCAATCGGAAGCTCCCTGTCCAAACCCCGTCGGACTGCTGGTTGCTGTGAGCATTGAGCACCTCGGCGCTGCTGCTGGTAACGAATGCTTCCAGGGTTTTGCGGGCATCCTCGAAATCTGAGACTACGACGGTGATATTTCCGGTGGGAATCTGCCTACGTCGTTCGGACAGGGTCAAGGATAGCTCACACGGCATTAGGGCTGACCCGCCTACGATCTTGCTGCCCTCGCCTGCCACAGCTTTGGCTAGCAATCGGCCCAAGGAATCCAACCCAAGCACGAGTTGGGCGAAGCCGCCAGCGGGAACGTTGAGCTTCAAGGCTGCATCGCTGGACCCATCGCCCCGCCGACTGGCTTGGCTCGATGTGACCGAGCCTTTAACCGCAGCTAACAGTTCATCCAATTCGTTGCGGGCAGCCGCTAGATTCTCGACTTCAATGTTCACCGTGCCGCTGGGCAACTGCCAGGATCGTTCATAGATGATCAGCGTGATGGCTGCATCCACGTTGTCTGCCCACGGCTCTTTGAACGCGCCGAAGCTTTCGTTCGTTACCTCACGCATGGCGACGCGCCCAAGATTCTCCACTGCTTCGAGCAGGGTTTGGAACTTCGACAATCGAACCGACAAAACGTAGTGGCCATCGAGGGTGCCGTCGGATTGCCTCGAAGTCTTGGCTGAGGTGATTTGACCCGCCGAGTCTCTGATGGCATCGCTGAGTCGTTTGGATGATTCGCTCACATCGTCAACCCGTACCGAGATCGAAGCCGCGGGCACAACCCGGGCCTTTTCTTGCAGGGTGATGGCGATGGTAGATAGAGACACCCGGCTGGCCATGAATCGAAGCTGACCTTCCAACTGTTCAATCTCAGACCGGACACGGGAAGCCTCGCGCTCGACCTCCAAGAGGGATTGAATCTTGTCGATGAACGACTTGCTGGAGATCAACTCCTGCAAGCGTGTCTCGGTAATCCGCAGGCCTTTGATTCGCGCTTCCAAATCGATGTACTGAGCCGTAACGTCGTCGGCTTTGACGTTTTCAGAAATCACCCGGCCAAGAGCTTTGAGCGCGGCAAAGAGAGTCTCAAACCGATCAGGCGCAACACGAACCACCAGTCGGCCACGCAACGCTCCACCGGCCTGCTCGGTTACCACCACGTCAGCCACAAAGCCGCCGGATTCCGAAGCCACCCGGGCAACACCCGCAGCAGCCGCTTCGTAGGCCGGCACTTCGAGTGCCATTTCGCCCGTGCGAATGATCTTGCGGGTGGTGTTCGCATCAACGCTCGGAGTGGTTGTGGAGACATCTCCGTCGCCAGCTAGAACGAGCGAGTTGGCGGCTTCATCCTCTTGCCTTTGAGGCTCAAAATCGTGCACATCACTGCGAGGAGTGGGATCCTTGATATCAAGGCCGGTGGGTACAGAATAACCGAACGAAATCGACGGCAACGCTCCAAAGTTCAACGCGGCTGATGCCTCGGCGGAGAGGCCAACATAACCCAACGACCTAAGCCGTTCATCGCGTTCTGCCCGAAGAACAACCCCGCCTCCACCTCCGCCACCGCCGCCGCCCCCCGGCCCTGTTTTAGACCGGGGTGGAGGTGGACCCAGCGGAGATTGGGGAGTGAGACGATTAGCGGTGAACTTAGTCCTCATCTCCTCGTCAACAGAATCGGCTTCGGACGATGACAGGCGCTGCGGAAATTGACGCAATGCTGAAGGACTGCTCCCGACGTAATCAAATGACCTAACGCTTGACGTGTCGTCCGCTATTGCGTCACTAGAAGGACAGATGAAGGCCGACGCATCGTAGACCGCATATTCCGCAGGCACAGGGGATCCCGCAACCAGCGGTGCAAGGGACGTAGCTCCGCTTATCGAAAACATCGGCCTTCGGTTTGCCTGGTCAAGATCACCACCAATCAGAAACGCCGCCACCAGCACCGCCGCTACCGAGGCACAGGCCGCTAGGAATCGAACAACCGGGTTGTGGATTGATAGATTTTGCTCGATGGCAATGGCTTTGTTCGTCGGTTGCAGGATGGCTTGCCACATGCGGTCGGTCTCCTCTTCGCTGGGTGCATCGTTGGATAGCTCAGCCACCAGGGTTCGCGTCTTCTTGAGTTCCGCTAGTTCGGTTGTGCAGGGTGGGCAGTTGGCTAGGTGGGCGTCGAGCTGGCGTTGAGACTCGGCGGTGATATCACTAACGTCGCCGTCAACGTGCTGGTCAATCAGTTTTCTTGCAGCGTCACACTTCATGCCTTGCCTCCCCCTTCAACTTCGTGCTCTGCATCAGCCACATGCGGCGCCAGCAGTTCCCGCAGTTTTCGGCGGGCTCGAAAGAGGGTTGTCTTGACTCTTGACTCACTCCAACCGAGCACGCCGGCGGTCTCTTTCACCGACAGGCCCGAGACTTCATAGAGAACGATCGCATCCCGCTGCGGGCCGATCAGTTGGGATACGGCTTTGCGAACTGCCTGCTTGATTTCGCTGCGGGCCAAACCGTCGCTGTCCTCGTCTTGGCCGGCTGAAATCTTGATGATGGCGGGATCGGTGGCCTGACGCTGCCGCTGCTCTCCGATGGCATGGCGAACCGCTACGGAACGGGCAACGGCGTACAGCCAAGTACCCAGCGAACTGCGTCCCTCGAATTGACCGCCTACCCGAGCGACCTGCAAGAACGTTTCCTGCACGATGTCAGCCGCAGCTTCTCGTGAGCGGGTCCGCAACCAGGCGTACCGCCACACCCGGCGACCGTATCGGCCATAGATCGCTTCCAAGGCCGTCGTATCGCCAGATCCTGCTCGGGCTGCCAGTTGTTTGTCCCGATCATCCATGGCGTCTTCCATCTCTTTAGAGAGCAAGACGAGCAAACGGTTACAAGATTTCTAATAAAAAATGGAGATGGTTCAATCGGAGCAGCGCTGGCTGTCCCGGTCGGGATTGGACGCACGTTTTTCGCGCATTCGGCCAAGCCGATGAACGCCGCTCAGCCCTATAGCCCAGCGATGTTGTAGCCCGAATCTACGAAGATGTTTTCGCCGGTTACGCCGCTGGATAGGTCGCTGATCAGGTACAGCGCGGTCTTGCCCACTTCTTCAGCTTCGACATTTCGGCGCAGGGGGCTTTTCTTTTCGACCCATTCAAAAATCTCTTCGACCCCGCCGACCGCCATGGCTGAGAGTGTCTTGAGCGGACCGGCGCTGATGGTATTGACTCGAATGCCCTGCTGGCCCAATTCAGAAGCGAGATAACGTGAGTTGGCCTCTAGAGCTGCCTTAGCAACACCCATGACGTTGTAACCGGGGAAGACCTTTTGGCTGCCATAGTAAGTCATCCCTATGATGGATCCGCCATGCGGCATCATCTTGCGCGCTCGGTTGGCCATGGCGATTAAGGTGTAGGCTGAGATATCCAGCGCTTGGGCGAAAACGTCGCGCGGCGTTTCGGTGAACTTGCCGGGCTTGAGATAGACGCGGTCGGCATAGGCGATCGAGTGGATCAGGAAATCGATGGTGTCGTACTTCTCGCGGGCAGCTTCGAAGGTTGCATCCAGGTCTTCGTCCTTGGTCGCGTCGCAGGCGTTCAACCAGGCATCGGTGATGCCACCCGCCTCGAGGCACGTCTTGACTCGGTGCAGATTCTTGGCGCCGGGCATATAGGCAAAGCCGCACGTCGCCCCCGCATCCATCAGCGTCTTGGCTACGTGCCATGCAATGCTGCGGTCATTGGCGATTCCAAAGACCAGACCCTTCTTGCCATCAAGCAAACCCATAGTCGATACCTCATGTTGAAACCATCAATTTGCCGAAACGTCGCCTTCCGGTCCAAGCGTGGCATTCTGGTCCGATATGGAGAATTTTGCAAGACCGAGCGGACGTGCATCAGCGAATCTTGGCCACCAGGAGGGTTCGATCGTCATCCGCAGGCCTTCCGCGTGTGAAGGTGCCCACCGATTCGAGAACATCCTGAATGAGCCGTCCGGCATCGATGCTGCAGTTGGCCAATGCCAAATCCAATCGCTCGGTGCCGAACATCTCACCTTCGAGATCGAAGGCTTCGGTAATGCCGTCAGTGTAGAGAACGATCTGATCGCCCACGAGCAACTCTTGAACCGAGGCTGGATAGGGATCACCAACCTCGATGCCGAGAGGGATACCGCCCGTGGTGGTCAATGTGTGCAGGGTGCCGTCGGAGCACCGTTTGAGCCGCGGGGCATTGTGGCCCGCACTGGCATATGTCAGTGTTCGGGCATTGGCATCATAGACTGCATAGAAAGCCGTCACAAAGACGCCGCCTCCTCCAGTATAGCGATCAACCAGCAAGCGGTTCAGCCGATCCAAGAACTCACCCGGCGGACAAGGATCAGTCGGGTGTGTGTGTGCAATGACGTGCGTGATAGCCATCAAGACGGCAGCGGGCGTACCGTGCCCGGCGACATCGGCGATCAGGATGCCCCACCGACCATCTGGCAGAGGAAAGAAATCGTAGTAATCCCCGCCCGCGCGTTTTGAGGTTTCGTAGTGGGCAGCCACGTCCATCGTAGGGATGTTTGGTAACGCCGCCGGCAGCAACGAACGTTGAATGTCGGCTACCGCTTTCAATTCGCTGTCCACTGCGTGGTAGGCCCGGCGCAACTCGTCGGACAGAACTAAGTTGTGGGTAACCCGGCCAAAGAGGTTGCTCATCCAGACAAATTCCGGAAACTCTTCGGGTCGGAAAGCAGCAGGCTCCTTGCGCATGAACAAGACCATGTTCATGGAGACACCTTGGTCAAAGAGCGGGATAGCCATCACCGACCGTTGCCCTTCAAGAAACTCTCGGCCAGGATCATCATCTCCAATTTTCAGTTCGCCGATCAGTCGCGGCTCATCCCCATAGATCAGCTCAGCCAACACCCCTCCCGTCACGATTGGATGGAGATCCTTTTCTTTCCACGGATTGACAAACTTCTCGACTTGGCTGTCGCGCGTGACGCGAACTTCTGGGTGCTTATGCCCTCGGCGGCTGAGCGTGACCAAGCGGTCCCGATGCACCAGGGCAGCCATGCGTTTGGAATAGGCTTCGACCATCCTGGCAGGGTCGGTTTCGACGCTCATCTCACGCATTGAAGCCACCACCGTGTCTAGGCGCGTCTGCCAATCGCCTCCGGTAGCGAGGAACGTTGGACCGACTGTGTTCTCCGGCTCCATGGGATCCGCCTCCTTAACCGATGGCCGGCCACAGCAGCCTGCAGCGTAGACGCAATATGGTAGCAGGCGGTCGGCGATTCGCCCCTCTGCGTGCAAGGTCAGCCAATCAGGCCAGTATCCGCTCGACGTGCTCACAAATCAAATGATAGGCCAACACATGGATTTCTTGAACACGATCTGCTGAAGCATGAGCTGCGTTCAGGCACAAGTCACACAGGCCAGCCATTTCTCCACCCGATTCGCCGGTAAACCCAATCAAGAAGGCGCCAATCTCTTTGGCCCGTTTAATTGCACCCAGGATGTTCGGCGAAGTGCCCGATACGCTTAGTGCCCAAACCAGATCGTCCGGCCCAACCAAGCCTTCGACCTGCCGATCGAAAATACGATCAGCACCCAAATCATTGGCAACGGCTGTTATGGTGGACGTGTCGGTCGTCAATGCTGCAGCGGAGAATGCAGGGCGATCCAGTTTGAACCGCCCTAGGAGTTCGGCTGCGATGTGTTGAGCGTCGGCGGCGCTGCCCCCATTACCAATAGTGTAAACGGTTCCCCCAGCCTTGAGGGTCGATACGATTTGATCGGCCATTCCCTGGAGCAAACCGGCTCGATCACGCAGGGCCGCAGCCACTGCGAGATGTGCATCGATGCCTTGTATGAAGGAGTCAGCCATCTACCGTTTTCCCTTGAGGATCTTCTCGACGACGTTTGTTGTGCTTAGCCCTTCCACCAGCGGCATCAGAACAACCCGGCCTCCATTGGCTTCGACATCCTCTCGCCCGACGACGCCCTTCTCTGCCCAGTCCTGCCCTTTGACCAGAACATCTGGGCGAACGCGACGGATTAACTCCTGAGGTGTCTGGTCATCAAACAGCACGACGTAGTCGACGCACTCCAACGCGCCCAGCACTTTGGCACGGTCCTGTTCATTGTTGATGGGTCGACCATCCCCCTTGTCCAGGCAGCGCACCGAAGCATCTGTATTCAGGCCAACCACCAACAGCGAGCCTTCGTTGCGCGCTCGAGTTAGGTAATCGACATGACCGGCATGCAATATGTCGAAACATCCGTTCGTGAAGACAACCGTTTCGCCACGGTCCCGCCTAATGGCCAACTCGACCAATAGTTCGTCAATCTTCCGCAACTTCCCGGCCAAGCGGCGGTCTTCCAGCCGCAGCTCAGCCAAAACCTCGTCAGTTGTGATGGCTACGCAGCCGAATTTCTCGACCTCCAAACCACCGGCGATGTTGGCCAAGCGCACTGCATCGAGCCAGTCACCGCCGGACGCGATCGATGCCGCAAGCATAGCCAATACGGCATCACCAGCTCCCGTATTGTCGTAGACACTTCGAGGCTTGGTCGGCACATGCTCCCAATCATCGGCCGACTTGACCAAGAGTGCCCCGTCGCGATCCAGGGTCACGATGACGCCGTCAGCCTTGACCCGCGACTGAAGTTCGGCCGCCCGATGTGCGATTTGATCGACATCTCGGCCATCGTCACCGATCACCATAGCCAGTTCGCCGCGATTCGGCGTCAGCAGGGTCGCCCCCTCATATCGGTCATAATTATCCAGGCGGGCTGGATCAACCAAGACCGGTTTGCCGATTCGCTTCGCTTCCTTGACGACGGCAGCCACCAGTGCTCGGCTGATCACGCCTTTGTCGTAGTCTTCGATGCAGACCACATCGATCTCAGCTACAGCCTTGCAGGCAGCCTCGACCAGTTCAGAGGCTTGGTCTGCCGGCAGCGGATCAGTTGACTCCTCATCAAGACGCAACAACTGCTGCCGATGTCGATGCTGTGCCAAGCCGACCAGGCGAGTCTTGGTGGTCGTAGGCCGATCTTCGCAACGAATTAGTCCCGAGGCGTCGACGCCGATTTCTTCAAGCAAGTCGACCAACACCCGCCCGGCGCTGTCCTTGCCTATTACCCCACAGCACATCACCTGGACATCCAGCGCCCGAAGGCAGGCAGCCACGTTGGCTGTTCCGCCGACGCGATCAAAACGCTCAACTGCCCGCAAGACCGGGACCGGCGCTTCGGGGCTGATGCGCTCGGCATCGCCGTAAATGTAACGATCAAGGATTAGGTCACCGATAAGCAGCACCTGCTGCTTTCCGAATGACCGAACCAGGTTGGTTAAATCAGCGACCATTGAACAACTCCACCGCGCATTCATCATCCGGCGGCGAGCATGCTATGGGGCTGTGTGTGGGACTGTCAATGAACCAGGCGGATTGAGTCCGATTTGGGGTTTTTAGACAACGCAGCGCGATAGCTGCGTACTAAGTTCCAGAACCAGAGGGCAGGGAGCAAGAGAACCAGCGGGGCTGCAAATACGAACAGAAGGATCGAGTAATCCCCACTCGAGTCAGACGGCATAGCTGAATTCAGAATTGGCTTTCCTACTGCGCCTGCATGGCGAATGCCGGCCCCGTTGTATTGCCGAATTTGGTCATCGGCCGCTTCGGAGAACTCTGCCGGATCGGCCTTGGTGCTCGTGCCGGACAGGGCACCAGAGCGGGTTGCGGATCCCGGTTCGCTGAAATCATCACTCGAACTTCGTCGAAGGGCGTCGTTCCGGGCCGTCGCTTGAACAGCCCAAGGAGGTAAGGGTATGTCTTGCGATTCCTTATCTTCTGGCCTGACCGGGTGACGCCATGTCGCATTACTAGCATCCTGAAATGGTTGCTCCGATTTGGGGTCGGGGGGGGGTTGGCTTGAAGCGGCATCACCGAGGGGCGAGTTAGTCAACTCTCTCGGGATGCCGGACAAGTCTTCCCGTGAACAACCAGCAACAGCTAGAAGGGCCAACCCCGTGGGCAACAGTGTGATGGCTCGTCGGCAGGCGAATGACCACCCGTCGGACAGCAAAGCCTGAACGTCCAACACGTTGCAAGGAAGTTTGGCCATCAGCCCGCGCGCTCCAAGTGATTACGATTCGCTCTATCACATTGGTCGGAGCGCCTGCCTTGCTCCTATAGTTATCGGTACCAGCAGGTTGCGCAGTTTTTGCGCGATGGCCATCGCCGGCTACAATCCAGCGCCAAACAAGTCGTTTTCATCTATGGGCTGCTCAGCCTCGCTGGACACGGCTTGGTGATCGTTGGTCGAGCCGACCTCCGCTGGCTCATCCTGGTCCACCATGTCTTCTTCCTCATCCTCATCGACACTGTCCTCGATGTCATCGTTCTCCTCGCCCACCTCCTGCTCCCCCTTGAGTTCCTTGATCAATTCTGCATAGGGGCTCTCTTGTTCGTCCAAATCTTCTTCGTAGCCACTGCCTTCGTAGTCGGGCTGCTGGGATCGGCCTTCCTCAGCCTCAAATTCTTCGAGGACACGGTTCTGGATGAACTCGCGGCATTCCGCATTGATGGGATGGGCAACGTCAGCGTGAAGTTTTGTCCGGGCACTCCCCTTGAACGCGTTGCTCTCGGTGAGCTTCTTCCCGCATTCATTGCAGAACCGAGCGCGTAAATGGTTCTTGGTGCTGCAACCCGTGCAGCGCGCCGCGAGCTTTCGCGATGGCATAGCCACGAACAAGCCGTTTGATCCCTCAATGATCTTCAGGTCGCGCACCACGAAACAACCATCAACCGTGACGCTGCAATAAGCTTTGAGCCGATCAGCGACGTTGTTGACCATCTTGACGCGTATCTCTGTAATCTCCATGCATATCTCCTCAAGATCTCAACGTCGCGTTATTCCCGACTCCGACCACCTCAGCACGCATACGCTGGGCAATCAACATGTGCTGTATTTGCAAAGCGGATTCCTGATCATCAAACAGCGTGAACATGGTAGAACCTGCACCAGTGACACGAACGGGCACTCCCAAGATCCCAGCAAGATAAGTACGCAACTCAGCCACCTCCGGGCAAACTTTCTCGATGGCGTGTTCGAGGTGATTGACTGCGACCGCCATGATCTCGTCGGCTGATGTCGCCCGAAGAACCTGGTCGATGGCAAGCTCTGCCCCTTCGTCGATTGCGGCGGGATCGCTAGAAGTGTCCGAATCCTTAGGATTCCAGTTGGCATACACATCGGGCGTCTTGACTGCATAGCCTGCAATAACCAGGACCGCCCAGCCTGACCAAGACATGGTTGACTGCTCGACGATTTCGCCTCGGCCGCTCATCCTCGCTGTCGGCAAGCACCAAAAGAGAGGAACATCCGAGCCGACTGTTCCAGCCAGCTCCATCAGTTCGCCCTCGCTTAGCCTCACCTGCCACAACTCATTCAGCAATTGCAGCGAAACTGCCGCATCACTGCTCCCACCGCCCAGTCCAGCAGCCATGGGAATCGATTTGGTCAATTCGAAACGGGCGCCTGAATCAATTCCGGCATGCTGGGCGAGACAACGCCCTGCTCTGACGACGAGATTGTCCTCCCCGTCGGGCACGTCAGGCCAATTGCATTGGAGTTCAAAATGACCGGGCGGGGCCAGACTCACTTTCACCTGATCATGAAGGCCTACTGCCACCGCGAGCGATTTGATGTCATGGAAACCGTCGGTCCGTTTGCCCAAGACGCTAAGTACGAGGTTGATCTTGGCAGGAGCTACGGCAACGCGCTCAGCTTGCGCGGCTGCTTGGCTAAGCGGCATCGACTTGGTCATGGCGTCTACTTCCAAAGGTGCAATTGCCGCGATTCTCACGATGAGGTGGTGATCCATCTTCAGGTCAATGCTCACCGACAGCCGATTCAACGCTCATCATGATGCTGATTGTGCCCGTTACATCGACAAGCGGTCTACGAAGTGGTGCGACGACGCGTTACCGGACCGCCAGTCAGCCCGCAGCATCTTAGTTGCGCCTAAACAACGATGTCAACGCAGCCCATCCCAGCAATACCCACCGACGCGCACATGCCCCGTGTCGACGTCATGCCACATTCTTTCCGCCTATCCAACTTACTTTATGCAAACACCTTACAACTCCTCCATCACCAAAGAGACGAAGTTGATGTTGCCCACTTCTACCCATTCGGCACATAACCTACAATCCTCCTATTCCACCCACCAATATAACTCATTTCAATACCGTTAGTTACAGCTATCCGAGCTGATAGGCCAAGAGCGGGGGCAACCGTGTTGGAAGTTCATGCCAGAGGTGGGTACCAGTTGAAGCAATCCTGATAGCGGAGGAAGAAGCGATGAACCCTGTAGGTCCGGTAAATAATGGCGTCGGTGGTGGAACGCCGATTCAACGGCCGAACACCAACGCTGTTGATGGCGCGCAGACGTCGAATATGGCAGCCACTTCGGCGTCATCGCAAATGAGCGTGACGTCGGTCAACATGCAAGTCAGCAGCATGCTCCAAAACATAGGAGGAGGTCTCCAAGACAATCAGTTCCTGCAGGCTGTGATCGCCCTAATCATCCTCCAGGCCATGCTGGCCAACGATGGCGGCAACCAGCAATCCGCCATTCAGGATCTGGTAAACCTGCTGGGCGCCGGGCAAGGACAAGGGCGTGGTAGCCAGCAGACGCTCAGTTTTCAGTCGGCAACCAATATCGTTCAAATTCAACAGCAGTCGGCGATGCTCGCCACGCCCCAAGCAGTGGTGGGGGCCAACGACGTTTCGGGCGACCCCTCTAACGGCACCGCGAACCAGGGAGGCGAGTTGGATCTGAGGGCGTAGTCCCGCAGATGGTTTCCTTCGCCCCACTGCACGGAGTGGCACCGGAATGCCCTAGAATTGAATCCAGGATCAGGATGGGCTGCCCGAAGGAGGGGACGGGCAGCCCTTGGCGCCTGCGCCGCGTTGAAGTACCCTGGCCAGCCAGTTGATGGGCCAAGACATCCGACGAATCGTCGTCCCAGCCCACCGCAACGGCACCCAAATGACCGCCCCCATCGTCTAGCGGTCTAGGATATCAGGTTCTCATCCTGAAGACAGGGGTTCGATTCCCCTTGGGGGTATTTGGTGCCAGAGGTTGTCACCCGACCACAATCCGTGCTCACGACACCACTTACAGCAGATTCGGTAGCCCCTTCGGGGTTGTGCCGGTGGAGTTGCGATGGCCGCTGTGCAGGTCACCATGTGAGGCTTGGGTCAGGCAGCTCTGCCCATCGTGGGCTTCTCGGAACCTTCAAGTTACCGAGAGGGTACGCCGCCTTTTTTTGAGCACGCCATCAACGAAATTCGGTTATAGCTCCAGTTGCAACGTTTACTAGGCAAGCACTGTGATCGATGGCACCATTGATAATCCATCCAATGTTATCCAAAGCCAACCTGGAGATTGCAATGGGAGTGGAAACGTGGATCTCGCGGACCATATGGACCTGGAAGCCTCTTTGGCCGGACCGGGCGGCGGACCAGGAGTGGGCTGCGACTGCTTCGACTTCGATGTTGATGGCGATGTGACGATAGCAGAATTCGCCGAATTCCAGCTGCGATTGCCACAAGGACGGATTCGAATGCGCTGAATCCGGCAACCCTTGAAATTCGATGGAGCAAGTCCAGCTCGGCAGAGACCCTCAACGACTCTCCGCCGAGTTGGCTCAATTCTCTGACCTTGCCCGTCCGATGCCCGTTCGTTGCGCCCGATCTCGGCTGGCCGCGCGCGGTCGCCGTTGGTCTTGCGCGAGCTTCGGTGAGCTTGCGCAATATATGGTAGCCAGTGGTTGTCCTGCATCGTGCTACCCTGCTGGATCGGTGTCTATGTGCACGGCGAGGTTTGACGGTGTGTAGAATTGGGCCTCGATCACGTGTCCGAGCGTCACTTCTTCGAGCATGGTGGCAAAGCCCGAATAAGTGGTATCTGCATATACGTAGACCACTATCATGTTGCCCGCTACGTCAATCGAGATGCTGTAGTTTTGCAAGTCCACGGCTGCGACCAGACCCATGGTTTCGCCATCAACCTCGCCGGTGGGTAAGTCGTGGGTTTCGAAATCAACGCCGGCTACGTCCTGCCCGACCAGTTGGACAGCAGCATCGAAGGGATAGAAGTAACGAATCGGATCGGATGGTGAGACGATGTAATCACCGCCCAGGAGATCAGCGAGGAAGTATGTGCCGTCCGCGCCGGTGGAGGTCGAGGCGACCGTCGGCCCTTGCACCGAAATGGTGACGCCCGGGGCCGGCGTTGCGTCTTCGTAGGCAACCAAGCCCTCGAGGGCGTAGGGACCCAGATCGACGAGTATGTTTTCGACCAACCCACCTTTGCCCTGCACGTGGATCGGATTGGTCATCGCGGGCGCCCACGGTTCGCCGGCCTCTCTCACGCCGTTGCCGTTTGAGTCGAGAAACGCGGACACTTCGTAGTCATCCGTACGCCAAAGATCGATGGTGAACGGGCCGGGTCCTGCAATGATCGCGTGGTATTGAAATCCGGTCTCTGTTCCCGTGGCCGTCACGTGGATGTCGCCGGTGGCGGTCCCGGTGTAGGCGACGCTGCCAAGAACGCGCCCGGGGTCGGTCATCCAGACCTGCAATCGGGCGAAATCGGCGGTATCGACGTCGTAGTCCCGATCGAAATCGACGAGCCGTATGCACTCGGCGGGGTGCATCGAGGATGCGGGAGCTGGATCCGCGTCGGCCCCGGCTAGGCAATCCACGAACGAGGCAAAGTCGGCCAGATCAACGTGTCCGTCGTCGTTGGGATCGGCTGTAACGATCGGCGACAGCACGACGATCTCGCCACCGAGCGGGGTCAGGATCTTGCCGGAGTCATTGATTCCCAGTGGGATGGTCAACTCTCCAGTCTCGTCGTCGGGAATCATCGTGTTCAGATCAAGGATCTGGCTGTTGCTGTAGATAAACGCTCTCTTGATGTTGTTGGTCCAGACGTTGCATTGGCACCAGTCGGCCCAGACCCATTCGCCGAAGGCTTGGCCGACCACGACGTCGAGGTTGTTCACCGCGGTCGCAATGGTGTGGGCCTTTCCAGGAATGGTCCCGAGGTCGGTCATGGTGATGCCGTCGTGCAGAAATGCGTGGCCCCAGAAGTCCTCGTTGTCGGACTTCCAGCCGGCGACGTGCCCGAGTTCGTTCAGCGCCCAGGCGCTCCCGGAGACGAAGCTGCCGCTGATCTTGAGCATGGTCGCGCCCGGATCGCTGGAATCATAGACGAAGGGGATGGCCCATCGTTCGCCGCCGAAACCCACTAGTGCTTCGCCCACCACCAGTCCCGCATCGTTGAGGCCGTTGGCCTTCGTGTAGTCGGTGACGAGCGTACCAATGTTCGTCGGTGTGCCAAGATCGATCATTGCGCCGCCGGTGTAGAGAAACGCCCGATTGGGTGTTGTGCCGGCCATGTCGGATTCACCGGCGGCCTCTCCCAGGTCGTTCACGCCGTTGCCCACGCTGGTAACGCCGCCAAGCGTCCCCAGCGGAGAGAACGAATCCGTGTTGGGATCATAGAGGAACGCTTCACCACCGGCGTTGTTGCCGGTAATGAACCCGTCGTCACTGATCGCCCGTGGGTACATGCCAAGCCCAAGGTCGCGCATCTCGCCGTCATGGACGAAGCCGTGTATTTCAAAGGTATCCGCGTGGGTCCAGGTGCCTACGATCTGACCGTAATTGTTGATGTGCGAAGCGCCGAAGGAAAACACGTCCGGCCCCATGTCCAGTCGGGTGACGACATACTCCTGGCCGAACGCGACCTGCGAACCAACGAAGCCAAGCAGTGACAGCATTATGACTCGATTGCGTAGTTTCGACCTCATGTTGAACCTTCCTTTTCGTACTTGGGGCAGACAATCATGATTGGGGCAACGTCGGAGTCTCGATGCTCACCACAATCGTGCTGGTTCGGGATTCCCCGCTTCTCACCTCTCCGACTCCGAACGAGCCGGCCGATTGAACCAAGCGCGGCGCGGCACTCGCTTTCCCAACCGAATTCTACCGACTGAGGGGAGTTCCCCCATCCTTGATTAGAGGAATCTAATCTCGTTAGTGACGGGTGTGGTCCAGGTACTGGTGTCGGAGAACCGATGCCGCCAGGTCGAGTCACCGGGCATCGGTGCCCCCGCGCCAATCCACGGTCATGCGACGCAGCCCGAGGCGGCGGAAAAAGGAAACATCATTGTCTGTCCATTCGATCCTCATTCCAAGAAGCAAGAAGACCAAAGCGCTGACGATGCCCATTGCCACCCCTCCGTTTGGGCCCTGTGAGGTGGCATCGTGGCAGTTCGAACTGAGAAGAGCGAGGCGCATAAGTCGTTGCGTCCCAACCGGCACAGAGTTTTCGGGCGAGACAGAACACGTGGCCTGCACCTCAGCACGAACATCACCCTCCCGAATCGAAGTCCAGCTCCACCGCGAGATCGGCGGAAGTGTAGTACTGCGCCGTCGCCGTCCAGCCGAAGTGCGCGTCCGCCAGCGACGACGCGTCGCCCCCGTAGGTCGTATCAACGTAAACGAAGAGCGTGATCGGCATCCCTCCGTTGTTGACGGTCAGGCTATAATTGGCAGCATCGACAGCGGTGACTGCGCCGCTGATCTCACCGTCCACCTCGCCGGAAGGAAGGTTGTGAATCTCGAAATCCACGCCGGTCACCGATTGCCCCGCGCCGGTGATGTCAATCGAGTGGGACAAGTATTGCGCTGCGGGCTCGCCGGCATCCTCTTGAGCGTTTCCATTCGTGCCCATCAAGGCAGTCACGGAGAACAATGCGGCCAGATCGACCTGTAGGGCGCAGGGGCCGGGCGTAGCGACCATGGTCTCAACGACGCTCTGCTGACCACCGATGCCGATGGTTGTAGCAACGTAGAGCGGTCGGGTGGCCGGGCCGGGTGACGGCCATTGCGGACTACCTGTCGGCGATCATGACCATCTGTGAGCCCTGCGTGCCCTTCAATCCAGTCCGCGACCTCTATGTCTATCCCTTGTCCCAGCAGACGTTGCGCCCCATCGCACAGAATCTCGCCCAGAATATCTCGACCCGGTGCCGTTGTCTTGTTACTCTCATGCACAGGCGTACTCCTCTGCCCATCGTGGGCTTCTCGGAACCTTCAAGTTACCGAGAGGGTAGGCCGCCTTTTTTGAGCACGCCATCAACGAAATTCGGTTATAGCTCCTCCATTTGTCCATCAACCCCATGTCGCCCATGCCGGTCAATGGCACTGCCAACGAGGCTCTATTTCCTGAGCAACATCATCAGTCGCCATGATGGCTGAACAGTTGTAGTCAACCGAATCTATAGGTTCGATTGTCAACCAAAGCAGGTCTATTGCGAATGCCATAGAGTGGGACATTCCTCATCGGCTGTTTGGGGGCAGGTCGGGGGGTTGGCAGTAGGGGTAGCTGGGGACGCTGGTGTTCAACTAGAGCGTGCGTAGCGTAATCACGATATGTCCAAGAATGAGAATCCATACGATGAACGTAAGAACAGCACCAAAGCGCTTCATCGAACGCATTGAACTTGCTTCAAGCGCCGAGGCTGCCGCCGTGGCGAGGACAAGTTGAAGGGGAAAAAAGAGAAATGGAAACGTCGCCCACGAAGGCTTGATTCGATCCAGCGTATCATGGATCGCGTCCACCCAACAATAGGCAATGAACCATGGAATTGTTGCGAGGATGAAAACGCGGAAGACCGAGTGAGGAGGCCAGCGCCGAGCCTTGTATGTCGTGAGATCGCCTGCCGAAAAAGGATTGCCACACTCCGGGCATCGCCATTCCTTTAGCCCCCGCACGTTGTAGTCGCACTTAGGGCAATGATACTCAGCATTCTCGGGTGAACTACCGTCTCCCATCCATCAGACCTCAAGAGGGAACCGTAATTGGGCGAGCGGATTGGGTCAAAGCTGTTCTATTGTCGTCGGTCACGCCGGCTTGGCAAGGACAGCATAGACATTCTGCCGAGAGCATCCTAAACGCTCTGCTATGTCACTGGCCGAATGCCTCTTGCCCCGTAGGGTTCTGATTTTGTTCAATCGGTGATCGTCGCGGGGTCTGCCTATGTGCGTCCCTTTGTCTCTTGCGGCTGCCATTCCCTCGCTGATCCTTGCAACCGTAGTTTCACGTTCAAACTCTGAGAGAGCCAGGAACAGGGTAGCCAGGAACCCACCCATAGGGCCATTCAAATCTAAGGCTTGTTCGGTCGCAACTATTCTGCATTTATTTTCGGCGAGTTGTTGGAGGGTTTCCAAGCCTTGTCTGGTTCGTCGTGAGAGTCGATCTAAGCGGGTCAGAGCAACTGTATTGATTTTTCCTTGTTCAACTGCCCGGAGCATTTTTCTGAGTTGTGGGCGGTCGCTGGTTGTTCCCGCGATCTTGTCGGCGTACCAACGGACTTGACAGGGTTGGATACGTTGGCTCTTGAGCCACTTCTTGAGAGTCAATCGTTGGGAATCGGACGCATGCTAGAATCGAAGATCTGCCCGATGGCGGCTCGTGGCTCTACCGTTACGACGGACTGAGCAGGCTCACCCAAGCATCACAGGGCGACCTCAACGCCGCCGCCGACAACTTCACCGGGGATGCCGATACTTGGCTGTGGAATCTCGACGCCCGCGGCAACTGGTTGGGTGGAGATTTGGCTGACGGGAGCATCCAGCGATTTACCGACGTCAACATCGACGACGACCCATACATCTGCGGGGCCAGGCATACCGAGCTAGCCTCCAACCATCACGCTACCAACAACATCAAAGAAATCATCCACCGCAACCTGGACGACGGCACGCAGCTTAGACAGCAGAATGCGACCCGTGAGCCACACGGCTGGATCCGACGACAGGCCTTGCACCACCAAGGACGGCAAGCACAGGGCGCAACAGCACGTCGCGGCGGACGCCGCCACTTCCCTTTGGGGACTCTACGGTTCGCATTCGTCGGGAATGCCGTTGAGGTTGATGTCGTCGCTGAGGCCCGAATCGATGTCGCACTCGTCCGGAACGTCGTTCAAGTTGCAATCGCCTCCCGCCAACAGCTCGCAGTTGGGGCCGGTAATGCTAAGCGTGAAACTGCCGCTCGAGCCGTTCCAGCCATTGACTCGAATCAAGTACGTTGTGCCCGCACTGACCGAACGCGTCACGGTCGATGGCCCGCCCGTTGACCCGCAGCCGTCGTCGTCACAACCCACGTCGGTGCCAGACGCACCGGGACATACGGTATGCACTGAGAGCACGGCGTCGTAAGAGGTTCCGTCGCACAGGGAGAACGTCGCGCTTCCGCCCAAGGACGGCGTGTAGCTGTACCACACGTCGGGGCTGGAGTTCGAACTGCCGCAACTAGACGAGCCGTCACTGGATGCGCCGCTGGTCGAGCCGGTGTAAGCGATCCCCGTACATACCGGCTGGGCATCGACGCAGAGATCCTGCGCTTCGGCGCTGACTTCGAGCTGGCACTCGTCCGGAATACCGTCCGTCTGGCAGTCCTCACTGGTGCCCGCTGCGAGATCGCACTCATCAGGCACGCTGTTGGTGTTGCAGTCCTGGCTCGTGCCCGCCGTCAGGTCCGTTTCATCGGCGACGCCGTTGCCGTTGCAGTCGCCTGCGCCGAACACGGTGCTAAAATCGGCGAAGTCGGCAGCATCCACATCCGAGTCGAGGTCGAAGTCGAATATGCCCAGGCACTTCTGCTCACTCAAGGGAAGTGCCGGCGCGGGCAGCACGCCCGGCCCGAACATACAGTCCTGGAACTCGGCATGATCAGCGAGGGTCACCAGGCCGTCGAAATCGCTGTCACCGTTGTGCACATAGATGATCACCCCGGCGCTGTCCACCATGTAGCCCACGATGGACTTGACCATCCTGACGGCGTAGGGGTAATTGATGTATCCGGGCGTGTCCACACTATCGGCCGTGGAATGGATGTTGGGGTTGCTCCACCCTTCGCCTTCGATAAACAACACAGCTTGGTAACCGGCACTGTCGAAGGGGGCGTGATCACTCTGACCGTTCCAGCCACCGTCGGTGGAGGCTAGGGTGATGCCCTGGTATTCGCTGTAAGTAGCCACCGCCTGGCGCAGTGCGGTCTTCAGCGGTAGGGCCGGTGTGTCGCGACCGCGCAGCAGGGCATTCTCGGTGCCGGGGTCGTAGGCCACCATGTCGATCGAGATCATGGCCCGGATGTCCTCGCCATCGTGGGCGCTCACATAGGCGGTGCTGCCGTAGAGCCCCTGCTCCTCGCGGTCGAAGGCGATGAACTTGATGGTGGATTGGGAATCGTATTGGCTGAGAATGCTGGCGGTCTCGAGTATCAGAGAGATGCCGCTGGCATTATCGTCGGCGCCGGGGGCCCAACTGCAAGAGCAGGTGGAGTCGAAGTGCGATCCGATGATGTACTGTTGGTCCGGATAAGTAGTGCCGATCATCGTCGCCACCACGTTGGAGTAGGTTCCGCCGGCGTAGGTGAACTCTTCTTCAACGACCGTCAACCCGAAGCTCTCGAACTCGGCGATGATGTTGGCCTGGGCCAGGTCGTGCTCTGGATCGCCCAAGCCGCGACTGTTCCCGTTGTGCGTATACAGAATGCCCGGCTCGCTGACAGCGTCGCCGAGGTAGTAGCGATAATTGGCTTCACTGACCTGGTCCACGGCCGCTTGCCCCATGGGCGACCCGTGCGCCCACCGCGCAACCAGCAGAATGATGCCCAGAAATGCGACCGGTACCCGATTCGAAAACGTCCGCATCACGTCCATGCGACAGCCCCTTCTCTGACCCTGCCGCTACAAGTCCCCCCATCAACCGGACCTACACATGCCATTCTATCTAAACGCGCCATCCGAAAGCAAGCCGGACCGCAGGGACCTTCCTTACGCCTTCTCGCCCGTCGCAGGCTTCGCCAACCCTCCAGAACAGCGTGGCCGCGGGATGTTGCCTAAACAGCAACACCCGACAATATATCGGGAACAGGTGAAGATGGCGGAGGATACACGTCCGTCCAATGGGGAAAAGAGAATCCAGCGGCGGCGGAAGGCAAGTACACAGCAATCACTGTCGCAAGTACCGCTCTTTCGCAGGCAGTCCACTAGCAGCCCGTTGAAGAATCCGCTTTTTCGCCTCGCGGCGAGATCTTGACGCGGAATGATGCGGCCGTGTCGGTCGCCGATTTTCTATGCCGCAAATCTGGCCAAACGAGTTCGATGCGCCAGTTGGTCGCCAAACGGGC
>JAJDDP010000189.1 GCA_029260235.1 Phycisphaerae bacterium
GGACTTCCATGTCCTTGATGAACGGCGTGGCCTTTGGGGGGGGCGGTGAGGACATCACCATGAACATAACCAGTAACGATGAAACCACACCCATCGACCGGCCTCCGCTGCCCGCATGCGGGCTGGCGATCTTGAATCCTGGACCTATTTGCGCTGCACTCCCGACATGAGATGGGTGAGCGACGGGACTTGAACCCGCGGCCTCTGGGATCACAACCCAGCGCTCTGGCCAACTGAGCTACGCCCACCATAAAAGGCAACGGCATTGCCGGCTCCAAATCGCTCATGGACGGTCTCGGTCACCAGACACATGTTTCCGAAATTTGGAACCCGCCTTACCGTTGCACGACGTATTGTATCATAACCAAGCTCGTAAATCGTGCCAACACGCTAAAAAAACGATAAGGAAAGCCGCTAGCCAGGCTGCGGCGCTGATTGCTTTGGCGAGTGAGCATTTGTAGACTGGGAGCCAAGATGAGCCGCTATTTCTTGCCATGCTTAATGGTTGCCGTGGTTTCGAGCCTTCTTCCGGGTTGCCAAGATCCAGAGGCAGCGGTGGCTTTGTCCCATCGCCAGCGAAATATTGAGCGAACTCTCGGCGCCTTCCGTGATCGCGAAAGGGCAACGGAGGAGCGGCTGGCCTATACGCTGCATGCAGCTAGGCAGTGTGAGGAAGCCCACGCAGCCAAGTTCGACGCCGACATGGTGCGACTTGACAGGCTGGCCAGACAGGACTCTCAGCAGTGGCGCGAAAAGCAGCCACTGTTTCAGGAATGGTGCGACGATATGTTGCAGGGCGACGATGAGGCCATGACCCGCGCTTTCCTGGCGATGTTCTACTAGTCCATGCCAACCGTGCCGCACTCTTAGGGGCAGGCCTTCCAACCAAACTGCTCACCGCGATTCAATTCACAAATCAACGAACCTAGGCTGTGGCTGGATCTACCTTCTCCGGGTCGATGTTCAGGCGTCGCATGACTTCGGGCAACTTCGACGCATCGTATTTGCCTTCAGTAGAGAGGCGGTGGAGCGTCGCGTAGACGATGTGAGCGGCATTCACCTCGAAGAACTCCCGCAGGGCTTTCCTCGAATCGCTCCGTCCAAAACCATCGGTGCCCAGGGCGGTGAGGCCCGCCGGTATCCAGCGGGCAATCATATCGGGGACCGATTTCATGTAGTCCGAAGCAGCTACAACAGGCCAGGGCTCCTGGTCGAGCATTCGGGTAATGTAGGGGATTTGCGGCGTTTCATCTGGATGTAGCCGCGACCAGCGCTCAGCCTCTAGGGCGTCGCGGCGGAGCAGCGTGTAGCTGGTGGCACTCCAAACGTCGGCAGCGATGTCGTATTCGCCGGCGAGAATTTCCTGGGCAGATAAGACTTCTCGGATGATGGATCCACTGCCGAACAGATGAACCCGCGTCCGATCCCCAGGCGCGTCAGCAGGCCTGAACTTGTACAAGCCCTTGATGATGTTCTCTTCGACACCCTCGGGCATGGGGGGTTGCGGGTAGGGTTCGTTCTGCACGGTGATGTAGTAGAAGACCGGGTCGCGTAGCTCGTACATTCGATGGATGCCAACTTGAACGAGCACAGCCAATTCATAGGCAAAGGCTGGGTCGTATGGCTGGATTGTGGGTACGGTGCTGGCCAAGACGTGGCTGTGGCCATCTTGATGTTGCAACCCTTCGCCCGCCAGGGTAGTTCGCCCGGCAGTTGCACCGATCAAGAATCCCCGCCCACGGGCATCGGCATGGGCCCAGATGCTGTCGCCGATTCGCTGGAAACCGAACATCGAGTAGAAGGTATAGAATGGGATGGTCTCAACGCCGTGCGTCGTGTGGGCGGTACCAGCCGCAGTGAATGAGGCCATCGAGCCTGCTTCGGTGATGCCTTCTTCGAGAAGCTGGCCATCCTTTGCTTCTTTGTAATTGAGCAGCAGGTGCGAATCCACTGGGTCGTACAACTGTCCGCTGTGGGCATAGATGCCATATTTGCGGAACAGGGCGTCCATGCCGAAGGTGCGGGCTTCGTCGGGCACGATGGGTACGACCAGCTTGCCTAACTCCGGATGGTCCATCAGCTTGGTCATGATGCGTACCAAGCCCATGGTAGTGGCAACGTCTCGGCCTGAACTCCCGGTCAGGAATTCTTTGAAGTACTCCAGTTTCGGGGCTTTGATTGACGCGGACCGAATGACACGCCTTGGCACATACCCACCGAGTCCCTTACGCCGCTCTACGAGATACTCATGCTCCACGCTGCCTTCGTCGGGCCTGTAGAAAGGCATGTCGGCCAACTGTGCGTCGGTCAGCGGAATGTCGAAACGATCTCGGAAGGACTTCAGCTCTTCTTCATTGAGTTTCTTCTGTTGATGGGTGACGTTTCTTCCTTCGCCGGCCTCGCCCAAGCCATAGCCCTTCACTGTCTTGGCCAGGATGACCGTCGGCGAACCCGTGTGATCGACGGCGGATTTGTAGGCTGAGTAGACCTTGAGGGGGTCGTGTCCGCCCCGCTTGAGGCGAATGATCTGATCATCGGTCAAGTGCTCGATCAGTTTGGCCAGTCGAGGGTCGGTCCCGAAAAAGTGTTCGCGTGTGTAGGCGCCTGGTTCGACAGAGTATTTCTGGTACTGCCCATCTACCGTCTCGAGCATGCGCTGGGGCAGCAGTCCATCGTGGTCGGCCTCGAGCAGTGGATCCCACTCCGATCCCCAGAGCACCTTGATGACATTCCAGCCGGCGCCGCGGAAGGTGGCTTCGAGCTCTTGGATAATCTGACCGTTGCCGCGGACCGGACCATCCAAACGTTGCAAGTTGCAGTTGATCACCCAGACCAAGTTGTCCAGTGCTTCGCGAGATGCCAAGGATATGGCGCCTTTGGTTTCAGGCTCGTCAGTTTCTCCATCTCCGATGAATGCCCAGACGTGCGAACCGCTGGTGTCCTTGAGACCTCGATCATGCAGATAGCGGTTGAACCTAGCTTGGTAGATGGATGAAAGAGGCCCCAACCCCATGGACACAGTTGGAAACTCCCAGAAATCGCGCATCAACCATGGATGCGGGTAGGAAGAGAGGCTGCCGCCTTCACCGCTTTCGCACCGGAAATTTGACAACATAGTCCGATCAATCCGCCGCTCGACGAACGCCTGGGCGTAGATGCCCGGAGCAGCGTGTCCCTGGAAGTAAATTTGATCGCCGACGCCACCGTCATGCCCACGGAAGAAGTGGTTGAAGCCCACCTGGTAGAGAGTCGCCGCCGAGGCATAGGTTGAGATGTGGCCGCCGATACCTTCTTGGGCGCGGTTGGCCCGGACCACCATAGCCATGGCGTTCCAGCGCACCAAGCTCTTGATGCGACGTTCGATCGCCCGATCACCTGGGTAATCCAACTGTCTCGCTAGTGGTATCGTATTCACATAGGGCGTGTTGGCGGTGAAGGGCAGGACGACGCCTTCGCGTTTTCCCCATTCGATGAGCCGCCCTAGCAGGAACTGAGCGCGAGTCGATCCCTGTCCCATCAGGACGGCTTGGATCGATTCAAGCCATTCTGTGGTCTCAGTGGGATCGACATCCTTAGCAACTAAGTTCTGAAACATGACCAACTCACTTTCTTCGTTCATCCCATCGGTTCGAATCGACATCGTTCTCCCACTAATGCTGGTCGTGCAGTGATTACGTCGCGGGAAATGTGTTCGATTTTGGCACTACCGCAGATCTCGGCAGCCTCGACACCGGACCAGCCTACAAGCATGGCGCATTCAACCCCGCAGTGTCGCAGGATTCTCAGAATGATCAAGCCCCGGCAGCGATACTGTGTGCATAGACGCCTAGAAACGCGGTTTCAAAGGCAATGCCGAGCAGATTCTGGCTTCGGATCGTGCCTATGCAACACAATTGCGGGCGCGGGGTGCACCGTTTGGAGTTGCGCAGTCGCAGCCATCACCAGACGGGCAGTTCGCCTACGATCTCTTCCATCAGATCTTTGAGGGTGACGATTCCGATTGCTTGGCCGTGGTCATCGACCACCAGGGCTACATGAAACTCTTTGCGGCGAGCGCGAATGATCGTAGAGGCGACTGATGACGAGTGGGAGACATGTTCGATCGGCTGGATGCGCTCACCAACCCTCTTCCACGTTCGATTAGCCAATAGGTCGAGGACTTGGACGAAGCCAATCACGTTTCTTGCAGTACCTTTGTATAGCGGGAAACGACTGTGGTTGGATTGCCGAATTGCGCGATAGGTTTGATTCCGGCCGGCATTCTCGTCGAGCGCTATGACGGATTCAACAGGAACCATGACCGAGCGGATCGAGGTATCCGACAGCCTGAACACGCGTTCCACGAATTCGGTGTGGCCTCCGCCTGCGTCGCTGTCAGCCAGGGCTTCGCTCAGCAAGCCGGCGATGTGCTCGCGATGATCCAATGGGGCCTGTCGCGTATCGCCGGGTTCCATGGATCTGATCACCAAAGTCGTGCCCTGGCGAATGATCCACACAATGGGAAAGAACAGCTTAGCTGCCACCACTAGAGGCAGGCTGCACAGGTAGAGCAGTCGGTCCGCGCCACGTTGGAAGACGTTCTTAGGCACGACCTCGCCGAAGACAAACAGCAGTGGCGTGACCAGCAGGGTGGTGTACACCTCGATTGGCTGAGCCGAGAGATCGAGCTGAATGGCCAGCAGGGCGGCCATGGCGACAGTGGCCAGGTAATTGGCTACGTTAGTGCCTACCAAGATCACGGCCAAGGAATTCTGTTCGTCCTTGAGAAGCGACCGCAGGCGGATGGCACGGACATCGCCCTTCTCGCTGCGCAATTTCAATTTCAAGCGGTTGGTGCAATAGATACCCATCTCTGAACCCGAGAAGAGGGCGCTTAAGGCGACGCAGCTTACAAGCACCGTCGAGTAGGCCAACCAGGTCATGGGTTCACCTCTGGCTGCTTGGAAGTGCTCGGGGTCCTGGGTTTGTTCTGATCGCGGGTGACGAGGATGCGGCTGATCCGCCTTCCATCGAGGCGCTCGACGGTGAGCGATACGTTTTGAATGCGGACCGTATCCCCTTTGCGGGGCAGCCTGCCCAATTCGGAGAGCAAGAGTCCCGCAACTGTTTCAATTCCAGCGCGGTGGCCAAGCCCTGGAGTCTTGTTGGATACGATCCCAAACCGCTGTGCCCAGTCGCGAATACTTAGATCGCCGGCTAAGCGGTAAGTATTCTCGTCTATCACCTCGAGGATCTGTTCAGAGGGTTCTTCACAGCCTCCCAGGTCGCCGACGATGCTCTCGAGGACGTGGCGAAGGGTGACTAGCCCCGCTGTTCCGCCGAACTCATCGACCACGATGGCCAACTTGGTATGCGTCTGGCGGAAATGAGTGATGAGTTGCAGCAGTTTGATTTGCTCGGGGACGTAGAGCACGGTTCGGGTCAACTCGGATACCGTTGCGCCGGGCCTTAGGTAGAGATCCCGCGCGTAGATCATGCCCACGATGCCATCTAGATTTCTTTCGTAGACTGGAATCTTGGAGAGATGATCCTGCCGAAGCGCTAGGAGTGCTTCGTCCGGGTTTTGATCAATAGAGACTGCCAAAATATCAACCCGGGGTATCATGATGGATCGCACGGTAATGTCGGGTAGGGCTACGATTTCCTGGAGCATGTGGTTTTCGGCTGAGTCGATCACACCTTGGTGAGCTGAGAGTTCAACCAGAGCACGAAGCTCATCGACGGTCACATCATCGCTCTCTTGCGAGGTTTCCCTGCAGAGTCGAGTCAGCGGATCTATCAGGACCACTTGCAGCACAGTCAGAAGTGGGCCTAGTGCCGTCTGCATCGTGCGAATGAGAGGAGCTGCCAGCGGTGCAAACTTGGTGGCGTGGGCACGGGCGACAGCCTTGGGCAGAATCTCGCCGAATGCAATAACCGCCAGCAGGGCGACAAAGCCGCCGAGCGTAGCCATGGCTGGGTGCACGTGGGCGATGCTTTCAAAGAGAATATAGCTCGATGCGAAATAGAGGACGTTGATAGCTGTGTTGGTGATCAGAAGGGTCATCAACACTTTTCGGGGGCGCCGCATGAGTCGATAAACGAGTCGATGGAGGGGGCGATCAGAAGCGGAGAACTGGCGCAGCTGAACTTGCGAGAGGCCAAAGAGCGCGGTCTCCGAGCCAGAGACTAACGCTGAACAGACCAACAGCAAGAGCAGCAGAATCCAATGGAAGGCCATCGGCGATTATTCTATCCACTGACACGAGGCTGAGGACGACTGCCAAACAGAAGCCTCAGCCCCATTTTGACGGTCAACATTGTCCGTGCAGTCAGCCGGCACGCTGATCACGGACTGGTGTCGCCGGCGTTCACTTTGGTCAACATCTCTTTGACGTGGTCCGCTTCTTCAGGGGACAGCCCTTTGTCAAGTAGTTCTTGGCATTCGTCGAGCTGGGCAATAGCTTTGTCAAAGTCGCCCATGCGGCGGAATGCCTCAGCCAAACGGATCCGCGCGGGGACAAAGTCTGGATTCTCCTGGATCGCGCTGACTAGCAAGCCCACGACTTCTTGGTGTTTTCCGACGCCGATCAGGACGGCTGCCAGGGTGTCGGCAATGCTCACGACCTTGCTGAGCTTATAAGCTTCTTCTGCATAGGGTTGTGCCTCGGCACAGCGACCCATGTTGTCACACAGCATGAATGCCAAGTTATTCAGGGCGGCCCAGTTCCGCGGATCAAGTCGAATGACTTCTTCGTAGGCTTTCTTGGCCCGCTCATAGTCGCCCGACTCAGCCGCCACAAGTCCCAGCATCTGGTTAAGGCCCTTGCGCTCGTCATCACCAGCCGAGTTGGCGATCAATTGTTCCAACCGTGAGATTGACTCGGAATGCTGATTGTCGCCAGCCAACGCCGATGCAATCAGAATCTCGTTGGTAAGAAGCAGCTGTTTGTCATCCGGCGGCGTCCTGAGCAGTTCAAGTGTCCGAGCTGCACCGAGGGTGCGTTCGGCCGCAGCTCCCACATTTTGAACATACATCATGCCGATTTGTTTCTTTCCTTCATGAGCAGCCAACCGGTAGGTGGCAATTGCGTCGGTTTCCCGGCCCGTGGCAGCGAGGAGGTTGGCATAGGCTTCCCGGGTCTGCGGAGTTCGCTGCTTGTCGGTCAGCGCATTCTCGTAGAGATCAATGCCCTGCTCCCATTTCTCGAACTCGCCACACAATGCGAAGTAGTTCCTCACATAACCTGTCGCGTTGGAAGACATCTTACAGGAAGTTTTGGCATCTTGGAGCGCTCGAGCGACGGCTCTGGTCCGCTCGGTCGAGCCTTCGTCCGCTGATCGCGCTCGCTGGGTATTGATGTTGGCCCTTCTAAAGATCCAACGAGGGTCGCCTGGCGTCTTGGCGCTCAAGAGCATGCAGACCTGCTCCGCTTGATCAAACGCCTCCTCCTGGACATGGACCGCGATGAGCTCTTCTGCGAGGGTCGTGTCGTTTGGGTGCTGCTCACGGAGGCTTTCAAGCTCTGCCACCGCCAAGTCGACACGCCCCACTCGGCTGTACGCTTGGGCCAGCATCCTGCGAGGCCTCAAATCTACCGCGCCGGGATCGCGCGCTTTTAGCAATTCCAGATCCGAGATTGCCTGACTCCATCGGCCTTCGGCAGCCCGACAACGTGCGCGGCGATAGAGGGCCATTGGATGGTCAGGCCTGGTTTCGAGAAACATCGTGAGCGTCTGGACCGCTTTGTCCAACTGCCCCATAGCAAGCTCTATCTCTGCCCGAAGCAGGAGGGCGTTGCTGCCCGCAGCAGGAAAACGGGTTAGGAGCATTTCGATTCCGGCGAGGGCCTGTTCATACTCTTGGAGCTTCACCAGCGCCTCGACGTGCATGGTCTTGATTGATTCGAGTGCAGACGACCCATCTTTGTCAGCGATAGCAGAAGCTTTAGCCAACCACTTGAGTGATTGAGAGAACTGATTTGTCGTGAAGAAGTGCCGACCGACCGCCCAGAAGACGCCTAGGCCTTCATGTTTGTCTGCAGCAGTAAGGTAGGCGGTATTGGATTCCTCAAGTCGCCCTTCCTGAATAAAGAATTGGCCCAAGAGAACATAGGCCGCAGCCTGCTGGCGAGGTTCCTCCAGGTTGTCAGCGAGATTTTGCAGCAGTTCTTCTGCTTCCTTTTTTCGGTCTAGTGCTTGATAGAATCGCGAAACCGCGCTGGCCACGACGAGGCTGTTGGGCGACAACTCCATCGCTTTGACATAAGCGCCTTCGGCCTTTTCGAGTTGATTTGAATTGACCAACAAGTTCGCCAGCTTCATGGTTAATTCGAGGTTATCTGGGTCCTCGGCCAACTTCTGTTCTACCTCGTTGGCGGCTTGGGCAGGATCAGCCAGCGCGTTGATTCCTTCAAATTCGGCGATAACCCACGGATCGTTTGGAATGAGTTCCTTGCATGCGCTCAGGTGGCGGTTGTAGCTGCTCGAATCCTTCTCAGCCTTAGCCAGCATAGCCATCCCCTTGTGGGCGAAGCCGCTGGCAGGGTTGACCTTTAACGCCCTCTCGAAGGTAAGCTTCGCTTGGTCGGTTCGCTGCAGATCGAGGTATGCCTGGCCCAAGAAGGTCAGGGTCCTGCTATTGTTGGGCTGAGCCTCCAGAGCGCTCTCGAGAGTGGCAACAGCCAGCTTGGGTGTCTTTTGGTAAATCTGTAGCCGACCCAAGAAGGTTGATCCCTGTACACCATCGATATCGCGATCACGGGCCTGTTCGGCTAATTGCTCGGCTTCCTCGAATCTCTCCAGCATGCAGAGAATTGAGAATCGTTGGTCCATGATCCCGCGGAGCGGGATTTGGCCACCTTGTTTTCTACGTTTTATCGCTTCAGGTGTCGCGCCTTGGGCCAATAGCGTTTCGGCTTTTTGAAGCTGCTCCTCAGCCTTATCCCACTCATGCTGGCGTGTGTAGTGGTTCGCCAGGCTACTCGCCCGAAGAAATGCATCTTCAGTTTGATTCAGAAGTTCCACGACGCGACGATCACGCTCCTCAGGAGACAAGCCCTCGGTCACCGCCAGCTCCAGCATCAAGAACGCCGACTTATCTTCGGCTGCTTCAAGCCCGCGCTTCACGATTGCGACTGCTTCCCCGGCTTGACCATTCTTCCGCAAGATCGAAACGACCAGCCTGACCACCTTGAGGTTGCCTGGCTCCGCCTCAAGCAAGGGCTTGAGCAAGGAGATTGCCTCGTCGTAACGCTCCTCATTGGCCAGAGCCTTGGCGCGCACGAGCAAGTCGTCCGGGCTGTCTGATTCGAGCTTGGACAGCGTCTCTTGCATTTTGTCGGGGCGGTCGATCAACCGGTAGCATTCGGCCACCATGAGGATCGCCTCGCGACTGTCTGGGCCCATGGCTAGCGCGTTCAGGGCCGCTTGGGTAGCGCCGTTATGCTTCTTGAGCTTGTTCAGAATTTTTGCGTAAGTGATCCAATCGTTCGCACTTGCTCTGGGATGACCGATGGTGAACTCGGCCGCTTCACGGGCGGCGCCAATTTGCCCGGCCATGAGGTAGAGGGCAGCCAAGTATCGCTTGTTCGCCAAGTTCGGTGGGTTGTAAATGATGTCAGCTTTCTCGAAGGCCGCCAGTGCTTCTAGGTCTTTTCCCCGGGCGATTTGAACGCGCCCCTCAGCGTTCCACGCTTCGGGCAGTCCGGGCACCTCGTTCCTGGCATCCACGGCAAATCGGCCTGCCTTATCGAGAATCTCCGTGCGGTCCTCAGGGGAGATAGATTCACCTTGAGACGCAGCGACTGCCGAGTTAGAGGCCTTCACCAGCAGCATGAATAGTTGGGCCTTTCGGCCATAGCCCGCCAATCCTTTGCGATCAATGCCTTTATCAATGCGACGTTCGCAAGCGGCGACAGCCTCTGAGGGCATACTGCACGCTACGTAGACATCAGCTTGGAGCGAATACTGCCTGAAGCCATCAGGTTCGATCTTGATCGCCTCGTCCAGGAGTTCGTTGATCTGCTCACGAACGGCACTGACCTTGGGGCTGTCCCCGTCTTCCCGAATAGCAGGCAAAAGCTCAGCCAAGTATAAGTGTCCAGCCAGCCGGACGCGGGCGTCAGCTTGGTTTTCAGGGTCATCTCCGGCGAACTTGATCGCATCCTCGTAATATTTGACCGCCTGCTCAAGGGCTTCCTTGGATTCGGCTTGCTTTTCACTGCGGCGGGCGATGAATCCGCGGTTTGCCAAGAAGAATGCATACGTCGCGCGAACAAGGAAAGCGTCCCTTCCTGGAACCATGTTTGAGGCGACCAACCGGGACAACAGGTCTTCCGATGATTCGGACCGATCCTCTTCGAGCTCCGAACTGGCAAGTGCCAGCGCATAGTCAACGCTCTCAGGTGACAATTCCACCGACCTGCGTAGGGCAGTTAGCCCCCGTTCTTTGTAGCTCTCGTCTTCCTGCCGAAGCAGCAGCAGTGCTTTCCCCAGGCAGAAAAGGGCTTGAGCGTCGTCCTCTTTGAGGGCAAGTAGCGCGTCTGCTGTATCCTTGACTTGCCTCCATGGAGACTGGGTGCGGGAAATCTCAGCCAAGTCCACATAGTATTCAAGCAGCTTCTCTAGTGCGGGCACGCAAGTTGGGTTCTGGGTGACGGCGGCTCGCCAGACCTGACTTGCCTTCGCGTCTTGGCCCATGCTCCGGTACATTTGCCCCTCTTCAACGAGGTATTTCTCGTCTTCGGAAACCGTGTACGCCTTGTGATAATAGAGGCGGGCCTTGCCCCACTCTTCCAATTCGCGATGCTGCTCTGCCTTGGAGGTGAAGCCGGCCGGATCGACGTCGCGCAATTGAAAGATCATCGCCAGGCCCGCTCCGGTCATCAGCACAAAGCCGACACCGGTCAAACCGACAACCATATTCTTGTTTACTTTTTTTGCCATCTTGCTTGTATCCGCTCGTTAGGCCATTGGTTTCTTGAGAACAATTACTGGCCGAAGCTTGGCCGTTGCTGGTTGGGCATCACGCCTTCTCCGATGGCGATTCCTGAACCGCTTGCCAATCGGGCAAGTGATCTTCGAGCAAAACAGGAATCAACCGTCCCAGGAACTTGCTGGCGGCCTCAATCGTATCGTCGCGGTTTGGTGTGGCAGGCAATGCCCTGGGATTCCCGAACATGATTTCAATCTTGCAGTAGTACGCCCCCCTGTCGAACGGGTTGGACAACTTCGTACGCACCCCATCCCGCGTACATTTGAACTCGCCGTTGCAATGAAAGGTGTAGACCACCGTCGGTTGTGCTCGCCCGTGCACATCGGTCTTGAGGAAAGTGACCGCCCGAATGGGGACCTCCAAGTCGCTGACTTGCGCCGACAAGTTGCCCTTCGATTCGATCTGGTAGCCCGCCCCAAGAAAACAATTGTCTGCAATGTGGGGGACTTGGTCAGGCTTGCCGGTGTAATACGACAGGAAGCATCTGACAAACCGGCGAGGATCGCGCTGGTTCTTAATAGAGGTATCGATGAATTGCCAGTCGATGAAAATATCTGTCCCCAACTGGTTGGCGATGGCCTCTTCCACGGCGTGGGATACTTGGAACTCGTACTCACCCAGGAGGGCCTTGTCCATCTCAGTCAGCGGCTTGCGCAGGGGGACTGCTTCTTTGCGCATCACCACCTGCATGTGCTTGGCAATGGGGCCTGCCAGAACGGTAGCAGCTAGCAGCAAGGCCACACAGGCTAAGAAGGAGGGTTGAAGGATGCCTCCGGCACCACCTCCCGATTGCTTACTCATAACCTAACAACCTTTGCCCAAAAGACTTGCGCAGTTTTTTGAATACCCCAAGATCGCTGAGCATAGCCCGCTGTCCGATGGCCGTCAATTAGCACGCCCCTCTGTGATTTAACGGCATTTCGCCCGCCTAGCCAACCACGATTCGGTACGATCCGCGAGGTTTTTGGTTCAGACAGCCAAGAGTGTGTCCGATAAGAGAAACGGCCCATTATCCAGCGGGCAGACCGCGCGCCAACCAGCTGTTTGGGGGTTAGCGTTGCGGAATCGACGTCAAGCTTCGGTAGGGACAAGGCCATGAGATGTGTCATTGTAGGCGCAGGCGGGCATGGACGGGTGGTTCTGGACATCCTGGCCAATGCCGGCCAGCATGAGGTGTTGGGGTTTATCGACTCCAATGCCGAAATGCTGGGGCGTCGAATGGACGGAAAACGCATCCTCGGCGATTTTACGGCCCTGTCCCAGCTTCGTGAGACGATGAACATCGAGGGAGCCGTCGTTGCCATCGGCGATAACGGCGTTCGTCGAGACTTCGCCGACCGTCTGGACATCCTGGGGATTCAACCCATCAACGCCATCCACCCCTCGGCGAATTTAGCCCACAATGTAACTCTTGGGCGAAATGTCGTCGTCGCAGCAGGTGCCCTCGTCTGTGCCCATTGCCAAATTGGCGACTCGGTGATCTTGAATACTGGCAGTATCGTGGATCACGAATCGATGATTGGGACAGCTACGCATGTCTGCCCCGGTGCCCGCATTGCGGGGCGCGTTGCCATCGAAAGCGGTGCCTTCGTAGGCATTGGGGCGACCGTGATCCAGAACATCCGAATAGGATATGAAGCGGTCGTCGGTGCAGGTGCGGTCGTCATCACAGATGTCGCACCCATGAGCACCGTGGTCGGCGTGCCGGCCCGTGAGATCAAAGATCTCAGCGATTCTGACGGAATTAACGCTTGGATGATGCCGGAGTTCATGCGTGCCCACCTCGCCCAGAGCAATCCTGCAGAATAGATCACATCCGCGGCAAGACCAGCACACGCCTACTTGATGGAAAATCGCAGTTCTGCATAGATGGTTCGTGGTGTCTCCGCATCGTTCAAGAACAGCGTACTCCCCTCCAAATGTCCGCTATCCAAAAGGTTCCTGACTCCCACGGCGATGGATGCTCGGTCATCCCAGAATTCTTGCTCTGCCCGCAGGTCCAGGCGGAAGTAGGGTGCGATGCTTTGGGGCACGAACGGATTGGCTGGGTTTGGAGCTCGGGTCGCATCCACATAATAGAGATGGGCCGAGAGGCGCAGGTCTTCGTTTGCCGCGTATCGGGCACCCAACATGAACTTGTGTTTGGGCGGCTCGATCAAGTCTCGTTCGGTGTAAGGCGCCGAGGCGGACCAATCGAGCTGCTGGTAGGAGTAGTTGCCCACCAAGGTCAATTCGTCTGTGGCCGCGTATGTGGTTTCAAACTCGGCGCCGTACAGAGACGCGCCGCCGCTGCGGTTGTCGAACCTGTTTTGGAGCAACCCGGGAGGGCCCAACTCAGGACTGAGGGTGGCCACTTCGTCGTAGTCGTGCCAGAAGACGTTGACCGAAGCGTTAAGCCGATTGAAGAACTTGCCGCGCCATCCCATTTCGTAGGCGATTAGCGTCGTTGGCTCGACGTCTCGATCGGCGGTGACACGCACCAACCCATTGACCAGCGGCATGTCCAAGAAACGGGCGGCGGCTACGGGCATGTGGAATGCGCGAGAGACCGAACCGTACAACACTGAATTGTCGGTCAACTCGTACAACAGCGACGCTCGCGCACTCGGTTGGAATCCGCCGTAGAATTCGTAATCGATTCGAGCGCCCAGATCCAAAGTCCACCGTGGGGCGAACTGCCATTCCTCTTGCCAATATATCCCGACGATGCCGGTGCTGACGAAATCCTTGGAGAGCATGAATGGGTCGGAGTTGGACGCATCCAGTATATCTGCCCGCGTGTCTATTCCCCAGATGGTGGTTCGTGAATCGTCAGGCTTGAACGTGTGGGAAAACTGCAAGGCAAACTGTTGGTAACGATAGTCGATCGACGGTACGCCGGGCGATGCATGAAAATCGTTGACGTAGCCCTTCAACTCGAACTGGTTGTCTTTAGAGATTTTGTGGGTCCAGGTTCCCAGCAGGAACGAAGCTTGGGCGGTGGAGTTGCGTCGCAGGCCTATCCCAGCCAGCGGCGTGGGCGCAAACCCACCATCGACAAGTGCGCTGCCGGCTGACACAACGAAGGAGTCATCTTCCCCCTTGTCGTAGACCGCATGAAGCGACAGCCGCCCGGTCTTGTAATCATCCTCCAGATTGCGCAAGAATGACCCGCCCTTCCGGAAGCCGTCACTGGCTAGGTATTCCCCCGACACCCGCATCCGAAGGTCGTCTTCTTGCCATCCGTAGGAGAGGTATTGGCCAAACGTACCGCGCGAGCCTCCGTGGGATTTCGAGTTGAACCCAAGTTGGTCTTTGGGATCCTTGGTGATGATGTTGATCACGCCATTACCGGCGTTTGCACCCCAGGTGACCCCTCCGGGGCCTCGGATGACCTCGATTCGTGCGATGTCCTCCAGTTGAAAGGGCCAACTGTTCCATAGGGTTCCCCCGAACAGAGAGTCGTAGATTTGTCGGCCGTCCACCAAGACCAGCACTTGATTGGAGATGAATCCATGAAATCCGCGAGGAGAGACGGCCGCGGCGCCGAACGACAGATCGGCGACGTCGATGCCTGCGGCGAGCCTCAGTGCGTCGGGGATGGAGGAGGCACCTGATTGTCGGATGTCATCGGCCGTTATCACGCTCATGGCGTGGGAAACGTGATCCAGCTTCTGTTCACGCCGTGAAGCCGAAATCACCACGGGAATTTCCAGTTCAAACAATTCCATTTCGTCGAACGAATCGTCTTCAAAGAACTCCTCGTCGCTCGACCCACTATTCAGGAATTCATCGGCGGTCGGTTCTTCCTGCGCTGGTGCATCCTGGGCACAGAGGGGCTGCTGGCTGCCACACGCCATGATCGAAACCAGGAAGATGGTCATCCATACGTCGAGACGAAGGCCACCGATCGAGCAAGAAGTTGATGGTGGCGTATGAGATGTACACCCCCATCGCATGCCGGTTGCAATCAAATGAAGAATCATTACTTTTCTCCAATGCGGACCGTGTTCGGTCCAGTGGTGACCGCCTGAAGATCGATGTCGATCATCTCGGCTATATGCTCGTTGATCGCCGTGGCAGCAACCTTGGTATATTCAATCTTGTTGCCGACGGCATCTTGTTGGTTCGCTAAATTTAGAATCAATTCAGCGGTCTGGGTCCCGATGGCTCGAGCGTCATAGTATTGTCCGCTGTACGCCCCAGCCTTAACGATGTTCTTGGAGAACGCCATCACGGGTTTCTTGTTCCGAGCACCCCATGTAAGGAGCTTCCTGATGGTGGTCGAGTCATACACGCCCGAGTCGGGGATCATCAGGATGCCATCGCAGTTGTTCTCTTGAATTGACTTGATCGCAGCCGGGAAGGACTTTCGTGATGCGAGGATTGAGATGATCTTCAATCCATGCTGCTCGCCGGCTTGAACGAGCGATGCCACTGTTCGCTCGGTTCCCGGGCTGTGCAGAACTCCGACCCGTTCCAGGCCAGGGGCCACCTGGTGAATCCAGGCCATTCGGAGATGCGGGGCCTGATCGGAGCTAACACCGCTCACGACACGGCTTGCATCTTTGTTGTCCGAGACGAACGGCGCATCCAAGATATTTGGAACCAGGAAGAACACGACTGGAACTTCCGGGAATGCCTCCAAAACCGACTTGGTTATGCGCTGGCCTGATGTAACGATCAGCTGCGGACTAAACTCCCGAATTCTGTCGGAGATTTTTTTGAATTCGGACGATTTCATCCCCTTGGGGACTTCGATCAGGGCACATTCATGTCCGCTCTCGACAACCGTGGTCTTGATAGTGCGGGCGGCTAGCTGATAACTGGAGAGTTGACCGTGAACGATGGCAATTCGAAGATTCCCCGGCTCTTCTGCAACGGTGGCCGCTGCCCACGAAAGACCGATAATCGTAGCCAGCGCTGCGACTATCGACACCTGGGACAGCCGAAGCTGCCCAGCAGGCATTCCTGATCGGGATTTCATTTTTGAGCACAGAAGGGAAGCCATTTGCACCACTCGGCCACACTGGTACCCACGAAATTGGGAATCCTCGTCCGGGGGTTGAATCCGGACGCACACGCCATCAGGGTTATCGGAAGATCTGGTTCGTCAATGAACAACTAGCACCGCCCAGCAGCAGCCCTTGCCCTGGAATGATCGGGCAAGCGGTTGTCGCAGCCTATTATCAGATGATCGCACTGGCGGTCACTCGCCGATCCCCAGGCACCGTACTACGACAACAGGTCGACCCAGGCCGTGGCACCCTAAATCCCGCCGTCTTCTTGAATACACGCGATAGACGACCGATGTAGTCATCAGATTATTGACTGTTGATCTGCTTCAAGGCACTGGACTGTATTGGCCGTCGCTTCTACGCGCACAACGCCTGAGCCTGCGAGAGAGATCGCGGGCAGGTTGTCGGAATTGGCCAATTAAGGACCTCGCATGCTTCGATGGGGCCTCAAAACCCGGCTTGTCGGCCTTTGCGTTGTGTTGCTCTTGGTGACCGGGTTGCCGCTGGCTACAGCGTTGATATGGCAATCACACGGCGATTCTCTCGCCGCGGTCAAGAGCAATGCCATGCTGTACACAGAGGCCATGGCGTTCAACGCCGAGCAGAGCGTCCTGCTCGATGACCGCGAGTCGCTAGATCGACTGCTCCGCGGCATTAGCAGCAACGAGGATGTCGAGTTCAGCCGAATTGTGGATGCAAGCGGTACCGTCTTGGCAGAATACCTTCGTTCGCCCAAAGCTAACATCGATGCCGAAGACGTAATCGAACATCTCACGGACTCCTTGAGCTCACAAACGGACTGTAGAGTCCAGAAGATTCACGACTTCCTAGCCGCCACCGTTCCGATCCAAAGAAGCGAAGATAGTCTCGAGTTGGACGTGCTCGATGGGCAGGTAAGCGATCATTCGTCGGCCCCGATTGGGTTCGTGATCATAGGCTATAACCTTGATCGCCTTGCAGGCGAGCGAAGAAGTCGTATCGCTTCCAGTGTGGTCATCGTGCTGATGGTTCTGGTGGCTGGCATTCTTGTTTCTGTGTTGATCGCCAACCAGCTCCTCAGTCCAATCAGGAATTTGGTCGAAGCTGCCACAGAAATCGAGCAAGGCAATCTCTTGAAACGAGCTTCGGAGCGGGCTCCTGGCGAAATCGGGACGCTGGCCAGGATGTTCAATCGAATGGCGGCTTCATTGGCGATTCATACGGGGAATCTTGAAAGCCAAGTCAAGGCACGAACGCTGGAGTTAGACAACCGGCGCCGCGAACTTGAACAAGAAATCAGCGAACGTCGGCGCACGCAAGTCGAGCTTGAGCAGGCCAAGGACGAGGCAGAGGCGGGGAACCGGGCCAAGAGTGAATTCCTGGCCAACATGAGCCACGAGCTTCGCACGCCGATGAATGGCATCATTGGCATGGCCGAACTCACTCTGGGCACAGAGCTGGATGCCGAGCAAGATGAGTACATGCGCACGGTGATGAGTTGCGCCAGATCTCTGCTCGCCTTGTTGAATGACATCCTCGACTTCTCGAAGATAGAAGCCGGAAAAATGAGCCTCGAAACAATCGAGTTCGATCCAGTGGATCTGGTCGAAGAGGTTGCGGGCGTGCTCGGACGGCAAGCGTCTGAAAAAGGGCTGGAACTCATCGTCGATGCCTATCCTGATTTACCCAGGTGCGTTCTAGGTGATCCGATCCGGTTACGGCAGGTTCTGGTGAACCTCGTCGGCAATGCGACAAAATTCACCGATCATGGGGAAGTTGTCCTCCTGGCTAAACCAGAACTGATAGACGATAAGTCCGTGCAAATCCTCTTCTCGGTGCGAGACACGGGCATTGGCATCTCCGACGATCACCTAGCCCACATCTTTGATAGTTTCACCCAAGCAGACGGGGCTACGACTCGTAAGTACGGCGGAACCGGGCTGGGACTGACCATCTCCAAGCAGATCGTTAATTTGCTGGGTGGGGAGATCTGGGTCGAGAGCGTCGTAGGCGAAGGAAGCTTGTTCAGTTTCAGAGCAACCTGGCAATTGCCAAGTCACGGATCAGCCAAGAAAAACGTCAAACCACGGTTCTGTGCACACGGATCATCTCTCTCAGCCGCCCGTCTACTTGTTGTCGATGACAATCCGACCAACCGGCGCATCGTGGAACGAATGCTCAGCGCGTGGGGATGTGACTGCGAATCTGCCTGCAGTGGGAAGGAAGCACTTTCGCTTTTGGAGCAGACGGCTACGGACGGCCAGGCGTTTGATCTAGTCATACTCGATGTGCAGATGCCCGAGATGGACGGCTTCGAGGTCGAGCGCACCATCCGCTCCCGCTCGGCGCTGGGAGAGCCGTACGTTGTGTTCCTAAGCTCCATAGGCAGCCCGAGTGATCGCTTGGCAGGCCTGGATCCTGAACTCACTGCCTATCTGACCAAACCGGTTAGGCAGTCCAGTTTGTTCAACACCTTGCAAGGCGCTCTCTCAAGAGAACCGTCAGTTGCACCCAGTCCAGCCCCCGCTCGGCATGACGCTCCAGATGACTTCGACCCGCCGGCACGAATTCTTCTGGTGGAGGACAACCCAGTGAATCGCGCCGTAGCTACGCGAATTCTGCAGAAATGGCACCACCACATAGAGACCGCATCCAACGGTCGCATTGCCCTGGACATGCTTGCAGAGCAGTCTTTCGATCTTGTGCTCATGGATGTACAGATGCCAGAAATGGATGGCCTGGAGGCAACCAGGTGCATTCGGCGGGATGATCGATTCTGCTCGATTCCCGTTGTCGCCATGACCGCACACGCCTTGGCTGGTGACCGAGACCGGTGCATCAACGCGGGGATGGATGATTACCTAACCAAGCCAATCGATGCCTCCGAATTGCGAAAAACCATCAACAAGTGGGTGCAGAAGCCGAACAAGGATTCCGCCATGTCTGAAATGAACGCTCAACCCCAGAATGACCGCGGCCAGCAGGCCCAGGCCGAGAAGAACCCTCTCGACATCGAACGTGCCCTTGAGCAATTGGGTGGCGACCAAAAACTTTTCGATGAAGTGGTGGAGATATTTCTCGAGACGGTTCCCGATAACTTGCGCCGACTTGAAGAAGCCATCAATACCGCCAGTGTTGAGATGATTCGGATGGTAGCTCACTCCCTCAAAGGTGCCGCCTCCAATATCTGTGCGGAACCGGTTCGCGATCTGGCGGCGCAGTTGGAAGAGGCGGCAGCAAGCGAATCGATTGCCAGCGCACAGCAGATGGCCGATGACTTGAAACACGAAATCGAACGCCTTCAGGTCGCGGTCGATGCATCGAGCAAGGGATAGGGAAACGCGTTGGGGATTCAAGCAAAGATTCTCGTTGTTGATGATGAGCCGGTCAACCGGCTGATTCTCACCAAGTCATTAACCAAGGCTGGTTACAGGGTGATCGCCGCCAGTGATGGGTTTGAGGCTATCGACCTGGCTGGTAAGCATCATCCAGACTTGATACTTCTGGACGTGATGATGCCTGGGCGTGACGGTTTGGAAGTCTGCGCCATTCTAAGACAACGAGCTAGCACCCGCGACATACCTGTAATTTTTGTAACGGCAGGATCGAGTTCAGACGGCATTGTCAAGGCTTTTGGTGTTGGAGGCTGCGACTTCATCACCAAGCCCTTTATCGCCGAAGAGATCCTCGCCCGAATATCGGTCCACGTGCGACTGCACAGGGCAGAGAAAGAACTCCTCGCTCGCAATGCCCAGTTGCTGACCATGACTGAGAAACTGGCGAGTGACAAGAACCTGTTGTCGCATCAATTACGAATTGACCCGTTGACCAAGCTTCTGAACCGTGGTGCTTGGGACGAGGGCGGCACCCAGGAACACGAGCGATCCCTGCGCCATGACCATGAGTATGGCATACTGCTGATCGACATCGATCACTTCAAAGAACTCAATGACTCGCTTGGCCATTTGGCAGGCGACGATTGTCTCCGTCGAATCGCCCGTCAAATCGCGGCCGCTTGTCGCTCCTACGATGTTGTGGGGCGATACGGTGGGGAAGAATTCGTGGTTCTGTCACCCGAGTCAAACTGCCAAGACAGTGTCAATTTGGCTCATAGAATACGTCAAGGCATCTGGGACTTGGCTGTTCGTCACCCGTCAAGCCCGGTTGCCGACCGCGTCACCGCCACAATCGGAGTCGCCATCAGCCGGGGCGATCCTCTCGAAGAAGTTCTCCAGCGGGCCGACGACGCCATGTACTTGGGAAAGGAAAAGGGCCGCAACTGTACACGCTTGGATGCAGCCTCCAGCCAGGAATCCGATGTTGACATCGTCAAGGATCCCATCAGCACAGTAGCACATGATGAAGCGTCAGGGGAATCGAAGGAACGCGTACTCGTGGTTGACGACTGCCCTACGAATCGCAAGATCTTCGAGCGCTCGTTGGCTCGAGAAGGATTCGAGGTCAGCCAAGCATCCGACGGCGTAGAGGCCTTGGCTGAAGTGGAGAGGCAGGCCCCGGATGTCATCATCATGGATGTGGTCATGCCGAAAATGGGTGGCCTGGAATGTACGCGCAGGCTCAAAGAGCATCTGGCTACCAAGTACACGCCGATCATCATAGCCAGTGCCAAGGGCGACGAAGAGAACATCCGAGCAGGCTTGGGCGCCGGGGCCGATGAATACTTGATCAAGCCAGTCCGCCCCGCCGAGTTGGTCTTGCGCGTACGCTCCATGCTGCGGCTAAGGCATGAGCACTTGGACCTGGTTCAAAGCTATCGACTTCGTGGAGAACAAAACCGATCACTATCCCTGATCTTAGAATTCTGCCGGGCTGTGGGCACCGCGACCAAGCTCGACGAGGTGTATCAAGCTGCGGTGGCCGTTTCCTCGAAAGTAGCCAAGAGTGCTCGCGTGTCGATCATGGTCGCAGACACGAGTCGTGATTATCTATCCATCGCCTGCTCCAAGGGGATTGCCCAGAACTTGGCCCGGGCGGTGAAGGTTCCGTCGAAACAAGGAGTGGCCGGGAGGGTTTACTCGACGGGCCGATCAGTGGTGATCAATTCATCCACAAGTGATACCCATCTGGTTCAGCTTTATGATTCTCCGATTTTTGCGAGCCTGCCATTGGCATCCACGCCTCTAGAGGCAAACTCAGAGACCATCGGCGTGCTCAACGTCACCGACCGGCAGGACGCCCGCCCCTTCGAACCCTTTGAATTGGAATACCTTGATCTGATTGCCAACATCACCGGCACAGTGTTGCATGCCATCTCGACGCGGAGAGGCCGCGACGAAGCCCGGGATTCAATCATGATCGCCCTGGCTAAACTGGCCGAGCATCGGGACAGTGACACCGGCAAGCATGTGGACCGCGTCACCCAATACTGCCTCATCTTGGCCAACCAGCTGAAAACGACCAAAGAGCACCACCATACGGTGACTGACGCATTTCTCAAGGATTTTGAGCGTGCAGTGCCATTGCATGACATTGGAAAGGTGGCGATCCCTGACAGCATCCTGCTCAAACCGGGTAGGCTCAATGACGAAGAGATGGCCGTCATGCGAACCCACGCCCAGATAGGCGCTGAGACCATCCAGTCGGTGATCGACCGCGCACCTGGTACAACTTTCTTAGAGATGGCCGCCGAGATAACACATTCTCACCACGAGTGGTTTGACGGGGCTGGGTATCCGCTGGGTATTCGAGGGGCAGCCATTCCGCTCACCGCCCGCATCGCAGCCCTTGCGGATGTGTATGACGCCCTGACCACCTCCCGCACATACAAAGACGCAGACTCGCACGAGAAGTCGATGGCCATCATTCTTGAGGGATCGGGCACTCAATTCGACCCAGCCATCGTCGAAGCCTTTGTCGAACGAGAGAAGGAATTCTCCGAATTGGCCAAGTCGCTTGCCGACGAACCTGCCATCGATCTGGACGTCCCCGCCGAAGCAAAGACGACCGCACCCTGAGAACGTTGCTCTGAATGGACGACTGTTGCTAAGAACAGTCACTCCGGTTCTTCTTCGATTACCCGAAACCCGCGCAGCTCAGGGTTGATGAGGCGAAAGCCGACATCTTGGGGGCAACGCTTCGAGCCGGTTTCGGCAAACGTGTCGCCTTGATCGTCCTCAACATCTTCGCCAAAGGAATAGATGGTGACGCCGCGGGCGTCGCGCAGATATCGAAGCGGTTGGTCATCAAATGGATCAACCGGCAACTCATCAAGAAACTCGGGCACGAGTAGCGAAAGCTCCGCCGGCCAATCGCCGTGCCGAAGTCGGTACCGCTCTGCTGCCAACGCAACCATCGCCGTTCTCAAATCAGCGGTGCGCCTTGCGTACAAAACAGTTGCTCGAGAGAGGGATGGCATTAGCGTTCGCAGTAGAAAGTGTCGCTTGGACAAGGCTTGGACGTCTTGATCTAACTGGTGGCCTCTGGCGATCAACTCCCGGCAGGACAGACCGGATTCACAGAGGGGAGCCAATAGGGCCATCGCCTTGGCCTCTTCGAGGTACCGCCATCCTCGAAATACTTTGAAAGCGCTGCCGAACGCAGGAAGCCCGGGGACAGGAGTAAAAGCATTTGGATTGCCTGAGGCGAATTTCCTGATCATGTAAACAATGCCCAGGCGATCACCGTGCCATGCGGGAGTTGGGGAACGAAGTTCGAGGACACTTTGGATGCGTTCCCCGAGCCGCGCCAATGTTTCGTCTTTGACGACTCCGACCGTGAGTACGCGCTCCATGGCCTGCTCAGCCAACGCTTCGCAGGAGATTGAGACCAACATGGCGAGCACGTTCGGATCTTCAGCCGACGATCCGGCCACATTCAGGATCAGGGCTGCATCGTCCATCGCGGGTTCAAGTTCACCCCTGGAGGTTCGATCAATGGCATCGAGGGCGATGAGCTTCACCGCCGTGCGAATGCTTGAGAGGAACGTTGGAAGAATGGCATTCCAATGATCGACGAAAATCGACAATCGGCCCCGCGGCAGATCGCCAATCGGGCTTAGCTCCGCAAGCAGGTCGGTTGATTCCTCAAGAACAGCACGAACGGCGATCAACATTTCACGCGGATAGGCGTCGCCAGGTGCCGGTAACTTGGTGTTGCTCAGGAGCGGAAGGAGTCGATTACTGGCCTGTGCTTTCTTTAGAGCCTGCAGTTGGACGTCCAGCGCTTCGAGAATGATGGCAGAGTTTTCCTCGTCCGGAATGATCGGTCTGGCAGCTTCGAGTTCCTCGAAGGTGACCGGATAGCCCACAGCCCGGAGGGCATCGATTTGCCGTTGCAGCGCGGATCGGCCGGCCAAGTCCAGAATAATCAGCGGTAGTCCTATGAACAGGACAAGGGGGGCGGCCACCCAGGAAAAAGTGATGTACCACGTCTTGCCTTTCTTTGTTTCTCGAGCGGCCATCGATCGAACCTTTCGCGCGTGAGCTGTCCGCTGATCCGTGTTGCCGCTATGTGCTGCAAGCGTGAGCGGCTCTGTGACTCTGACGGACGACCGATTGTTTTGTTAGCCATAAGTGGCTCAGCAGGAGCTTCGCCCTCCCGCCACGCGACTCCCCAAATCGGGCGCGAAGTTGCACTAGAGGCCAGCTGCGATGTCGCGGCGGTAGTGGGCGTCCTCGAAGTGGATCAGGTCAACGGCTTTGTAGGCCTGCTCGCGGGCCTTGGCCATGCTGTTTCCTATGGCAGTCACACAGAGCACCCTGCCGCCGTTGGTCACCACCATGTCTTCGAGGGGGGCTGTGGCTGCGTGGTGGATCTTGACGCCCGAAACAGCGGCGGCCTCGCCCAGGCCTGTAATTAGCTTGCCCTTTTGATAGGCACCTGGGTAACCCCCAGAAGCCATGACCACCGATATCGCAGGCCTGGGATCCCAGTCGATACTCACCTGATCGAGCTTCCCGGTGGCGGTAGCCTGCATGATCTCGAACAAGTCTCCCTTGAGACGGGCCATCATGACTTGGCATTCCGGATCGCCGAATCGACAGTTGAACTCCAACACCTTGGGACCACCCGGGGTGAGCATCAATCCGATGTACAGTAGCCCGCGATAGGGAGCGCCATCGCATCGAAGAGCGTCGACCATCGGAACCAGGATGTCGCGCTGCACTTGATCGAAGACATCGGAGGTGGCTAACGGTGATGGGCAAAACGCGCCCATGCCGCCGGTATTCAAGCCCGTATCGCCGTCGCCAACCCGTTTGTGGTCTTGGGCAGCTTCGAGGATGTAGATGGTGAATCCATCGACCAAGGCGAACATGGACAGTTCTTTGCCTTGCAGTTTTTCCTCGACGATTACCTTCTGCCCAGCTTGGCCAAAAGCGCCTTTGACCATGATATCTTCCAGCGTGTTGATGGCGTCGGCTGGGTCGTCACAGATGACCACCCCCTTCCCAGCCGCGAGTCCGGATGCTTTGACCACTAGCTCGATGTCGCGGGTGGCGGCGTAGGCTTTGGCGTCGTTGAAATCGGTGAAGATCTTTCCCTCGGCAGTTGGGACCATGCAGCGGCGCATCAAGTCTTTGGCGTAGCTCTTGTCCCCTTCGATGCGGGCCGCGGCTTTGTTCGGGCCGAAAATCCGCAGCCCCGCCGATTCAAATCGATCGACGATGCCATCGCAAAGGGGCATCTCAGGGCCTACGACGGTCAAGTCAATTTTGCGGTCGATGGCTAGGTCAGCCAAGGCGGCGTGATCCGCTATGTCGATGGCTACATTCTCGGCGATGCGGGCAGTCCCTGCATTTCCCGGAGCGCAGATCAGTTTCTTGACATGACTCGACTCAGCCAACTTGTCAGCCAAGGCGTGTTCTCTACCGCCGGATCCAATCACCAATACGTTCATGCTTGGTTGCCTTAGTCTCTAGGGGGCTGCTTATTCTTGGGATTCTGCTGTGGCCTGACCTATCGCCAGTTCCTCGAATTCTTCAGGCTTCTTGGCCAAAGGAACAATTTGGGTATAGATACCGTAGCCCAAGAGGAGAATGGAAAGCAGCACGCGTGCAATCCACCAGCCGCGGGGCTGGCTCGACCTAAAGGGCTTGCGGAGAAGACCCGTTGGTGGATTGACTAGGCTGCTAGACACCGCCCAGCGCACATAGCCGAAAACCCCACCTGGAGCGTAGTTCTCGCCCATGTAAGCCACAACCTCTTTTGCCGCCAATGCCCGAAACTCCTCTGGACCCGACATGCCCTCGGGAAGTTTACGACACTGCCTCATAGATTCTTCGGCCACCTGGTCGGGGAATACGCGGGCTTCGGTGTACATCGAAGCAGACCAGGTGATGGCTACGATGATGGCCATCCCGCCCCGAACAGCTGATTTGCTCAGTTGGCCTGCCGGCGAACCAAACCGAAACGCAACCGCTCCGAGTAAGAGCCCAAAGAGCATAAAAAAGAACAACCCCAGGTAGAACGGCAGCAAGGCCCCATAGGACAGCAGCCAGCCTGTGGGCACCCCGACAAACGATGCCACAAACACCCCTCTAGTCCAATTTCCTGAACCGTGGGGGGCATTGCCTACCCCACCTCCGCCTGGCGCAGCTTCGGGCAGGGGGTGTTGCGAGAGGCTTGAACCTTCTGAATCGTTCAAAACACGAGACTCCACTCTGACGGCTGGTTTTGGCGCCAACGCCTGTTCGGCCGGCCATTGTGTTGCAGGTTTGCCCTTCCTGCAACCTCGCGCCCGGGATGCACTTGCATTTGGTCCGCAGTTGCGTTCCTATCCAACCTGACAGATCAAATTAGTTACAACCGTGCAGCCTGATGGGCAACTTGGAGTGCGACACAATGAGATTATCCCTTAGATCGGCGAGCGGTCGGACCTCCCGCTATTTTACACCTGCTTTGGGCCTGCTGATGCTGGCCAGTTTGGGCTGTTCAATGCAGGTGCTGCCGGTCCGACCTACCCGCTATGACATCGAGGTCCACATGGATCCCGAATCCCACGAAATGAAGGGCCAAGCGGTCATCGGGTTGGTCATGCGCGAAGATGCCAAGCCGATGCCCAGTGAGCCGGGCCAACTCCGGGCCATCGAGTTTCTCCTTCATCCAGAGCTGGAGATCCAAGACGTCCAGATTGATGGGGCTACGTTGAAGGGACGCACTCAGCGGAGCTCAGCTTCGCCCGAGGACAAGAATCACGCAGCCAATGCGCCGGTTGTTCACTCGCTCCTGGTTGATCAGCCTCAAGAGGAAATCACCATCACCCTCAAGTACGCCGGCACCCTCTTCCAGGATGCCTCCGCGGGCGAAGAGCAGGGGCAAATCCACAACTTCCTGATGTCAGCCCACATCGGCACCGATGGGATTTATCTAGATGGCGGCGGATATTGGCATCCATGCGTCAACATGCCGGATGAGGCTGATCCGCTCTTATCTCAAGCCGAATTCCAGCTGGCAGCCGCCCCGATCGAGGGCTACGAGTTGGTAGCTGGTCTAGAACGCCAGCCAGAGTCGGACGACGGCCTACTCCAATGGAAGAGCCGATACACGCTATCCAATCTGGTATTAATGGGTGGGCCGCTGAAGCGATGGACCCGCACCCACGGCGACATCACCCTGCACGCGGTGCTAGCTCCAGGAAAAGAGGCTGTGGCTGCTGACGTCCTGGATTTCATTGCCGAAATGATGGATCGGTATCAACCACTACTAGGCCCTTACCCATACAAGGAATTCACCGTTCTAGAAGCGTTCTTTAGCTCGGGGTTTGCTTTCCCGACTTGCACCCAGCTCGATGGTGGTCGATTGACTGAGCACAAGCCCTACCGCCGCCACGGCTACCTCGACCACGAGATGATCCACGCCTGGTGGGGGTGTGGGGTTTATGTTGATCACCGGTACGGCAACTGGTGCGAAGCGCTGACCAGCTTCTGTGCCAACTATTATGGCTACGTCTTGGACGGCGACGAGGTCGGCGCTCGCAAGGTGCGGCGCAACCAGTCCAACTTCCTCAGCTCAATCAAGCCTGAGCACGACAAGCCTCTTGGCACCTACGGGCTGCCCGATGGCGTGGGCCGGGGAATTGCCTACGACAAGGGATCCGCGTTCTTTGGCATGTTGAAGCGGAAGATTGGTGAGGACGCCTTCTTCGCCGCCCTGAGACAGATCACCGCTGATCATGTTGGGCTTCCAGCGCATTGGGGCCATCTTCAAGAGGCCTTTGAATCCAAGAGCGGCGAAGACCTCGACGCGTTCTTCGACCAGTGGGTCCGCCAAAAAGGGGCACCAACCCTTGCACTAACCGGGGCCGACTGGGCGCCTGGCTCGGATGAACTGGCTGTGTGGCTCTCTCAGGGCGACACGGAATTTGAGTTGGATGTTCCGCTTCGACTCTATTACGGATCCGAGCACGAGGACACAATTCTTCACCTGGGCGAGCAGGAGGACCGGCTGGTCATTGCCTGCAAGAAGCAAGGCTTGAGCGCCATCGAGCTTGACCCCGACTACCGGTTGTTTAGGAAGTTGAAGGCCTCTGAGGTGATGCCCACGTCGTCGTTGACCAAACGAACAAAGAAGCTGTTGATCGTAACGCCGGACGACACCATGCTGGATGCATACAAACAGGTAGCCGACGAATTCGAGCACCGCGTACTGGGCGACGAGGATCATCCGCGCGAGGGCGCTCAGGTCATCCGCGTTGCCGCCAGCGAGGTGGTGTCAGATCAACTGTCTGACCACAACGTGCTCATTCTGGGGGAGGCTGTTCGTAGTCCGGTTGTATCTGAGTTCATCGCCCAGACAGATTCCCCAGTGACATTTAACGGCACTGGTTTCTCCGTTGGGGATACTGCTTTTGCGGCAGCATCTCAGGCGGTCTATTTTACGGTGCGCCATCCCAGCAAGGCTGCAGGAGGCGTGACCGTATATTACGGCAACAGTGAGCCAGCCTTGGGCAATGCCGGGGTTCTCTCGTTCTACCCCAACAGCCTATTGGTCTTCGAAACCCCGGAAGGGGCTGATGGTATCGATGAACAGGGCATGCCCCACGCGACGGTGATTAAGCGGCTGGACTTCGAATCCCATGACCGCATCGAATTCTAGGTGGTTCGCGGCTACGGGACGATGAGTTCGATGATGTGTTTTCTAGGACCGTTGATCTGATCGAGTCCAAGCCTCACCGTTCGTCCGGCAAGTGCCTCGGAATTGTTGAATCTATACTCAGCCGTTGTGGTCTGCCCTGGCTCGAGTGAGGTGATGACCCTGAACTGACGGCTTCGTCCTGGCACGGTTGCTGAGCTTCGGAAGTTCAGCGACTTGTCAGATCTGTTGGTGATGCGGTGCCGCAGCACCACACGATTTTCTTCGAGCAATGCAAAGCCCTGAACATCAACATCCTCAAGCCCCAACTCGACGGTGAGTGGTACTTCCAGGTGCATGTTCAATTGGCTGTCAAAGTCCACCACAGCCTTGAGCAGCTTAATTCCAGCCGGTTCGTTGTTGGCGTAGCGAATCTTCACCGCCTGTTGCATGGAGTCGTCCGGGCTTAGCCGGAAGGAGAATTTCTTGGGTTTAACTTGCCATCCTGGTGGTGATTCAAGCTCAAGCGAGCCAGACAGGGTAGTCTTGCTGTTGTTGACCAGCTCGATGTGGTGGGTGTTGGGTACCAGGCTTGGCTGAACTGAGGACGGATCTATCTTGACGCCGGCAATGAACGAAGTTAGCCACCGATCAACGCCAACGATGAATGTGGGCGTTGGGTAGACCGTCACCTTGCGACGTCCGAGGCTCCCCTGCGGCAGGCCCATGATGTGGCCCCAAAGGTCTACTTGGCGGTGGGCGGACCCCAGCTGAAATTCATAGACTCGGCCTTGGGGCGGAGCAGAGGGATCCCACAAGGCGATCACCGAGTCATCGCTATCGTTGAACGGCAAAGCCACAACGTTCTTGTGCAATTTGAGTTCCGGGCCTGGATTGCGGTCTCGCAGTTGATCGATAATGGTTCGATAGACGATGAACCGCTCGGTTGGCTCGACAACCGTACCAAATACGTTGCGCCGTTGCCTCCACAGCTGGCGCACATAGGTTGTCTTGACGCCGGAGTGGCGAATGCGAATCAGTCTCCGGGAAAAATCTGCCAGCTTGGGCAGTCGAGCATACTGCTGATTGGAATCAGTCTCGACATAGACAGACAACCACTGATAGTTCAACCGGCGATATTCGTCCAGGTAACTGGCGATCCAGTCGTCGCGGATGTCAGAGCTGACCGTCACCGTCATTTCTTCAACCGGAAGAATTTGTTGTCCCGGGACCATTCCGGCACTACCTGGAGCAGACATGTAGACGGCTGTAATCAGGGGAATCAGCTCGCTTCGCATGTTGGCAAGTGCCTGCACGAAATCCGGATCATTGGCGACGCCCATATCGCCGTCCGCCCCGATCTGCCATGTGCGAAACACGCTGGCAAACGGAGCTACGACGGTTCCCAGATTGGCCCGCCAACCGGCAGGGTCGTCGCTCAATATGCTAATTAGAGGCCTAGCATAATCACCGGCGCTTTCGACGAGCTGATTCGGGGGCGTGCTAAACACGCCTGTCAACGCCACGCGACGCTTGACTAACTCGTGCAGCAGCATGTCCCAACCGCCACCCTCTTCTTCAGCAGCTGCGTAAATGGAGGCTGCCCCCCATACAGGAATCTTGGCTGCTCCAACACCCAGGGCCAAGAGCATCGCATTCGTAGCCACAGGTTCCATAGCGCCGGGCGATTGAAGCGATATGCCAAAATTCCGGACCACGCCTGAATCGGCATTCATCGCCGGTGCCAATTGAGCGAAGGTCATCCGGCGAGTGAGGGCGATCTTTGATTCAGTTTTTATTTCCAGGGCAGCCTGGTAAATGCCTGGTTCAAGCCCCGGCAAGCGAATGGACTTGGGTTCGGAGGCAGATTCTGTTTGAACCTCGATCTCGTTTCGATAAACCATAGAGCCGTCAGCCGCGCGAACATAGAGGAGGGCGGACAACGACTCCTTGTCAGTGTCAGCTACCGTCACATGCAGTGAAGGAATGTCTGGGGCTACGAAGATATTGCCGGTTACACTGACCGACAGTCGGGCGCTAGGCATCCGGTAGACCGTGATGTCATCGAACCAGGCGCCGGCATCGATGTCGATGCGTTCGATGTAGCGATGAGACCGGGTGCGCGGATCCCAGGTTTCAGGTTGAACCACCCAGCAGGTTAGGCCCACACTGAGCGCCTCGGGAGGGGCTGGAGGAAGCTGTATTTCGACGCGAGACCAGGCGTTGTTGCCTTGGTCTTGACCCACCAGAGTCGAAAAGGACTGGGTGCCAAAGATTGGCTTGCTCTGTCGATCAATATAGTAGGCACTCAGCGATGCCCGCGCCTCTGACAAACGATCGGCACGGACATACCCCACCACCAAGTATTCGCTGTTGGGGCGCACCGTAGTATCGGGTCCGCGATACCAGTAGGCGGAGTTGCGACCATCGGCATGCACATAGAACGAAGGCGGTGACCCGTGGCCTACCTTTGGGTCGAAGGAACCTAGAGCGAAGGATGGAAATTCGGGGGCTTCGACCTTGTCCCAGAACATGGGTAAGGGGTCGAAGTTCCCGTCGTCCGTCTCCTCGAAATCGAACTGATGGATAATCCGATTGATGCTGCCAGCGTCTTCTGGTTGCTGGGCTTTAGCTGGACCAGCAGCACTGCAGAGCAATAGAAACACAGCAAATGGAATCCCGGCGCAGCTTGTCACGAGCGAGCCAGGGATCGCTGGAGGAGATTTGTGACTAGAAGCACTCATATCTATTGTTATCGGTGGAACCAAGCGGCGGATGAAGCAGCCCGCATTGTGTGTCGCCCCTTGAATCCTTACGATGGGCATCACTATGGCTAGAATGTTTGAAATGCGGCGATACTTATCCAACTTCGAGGTTTCTCGCGTTGGGCACTTGTTGACGGATGTATTGGTGGTGGGCAGCGGCATCGCTGGGGCTAGGGCTGCGATCGAAGCGTCGCAGCACGGCGACGTGATCCTGGTCACCAAGGCCCAGGCGGCTGACTCAGCCACCGGGAGTGCCCAGGGCGGGATTGCCGAACCGTCAGGTTCTGGGGATACGCCCGATAACCATGTCAACGACACGCTCCGCGTCGGTAGTGGGTTGAACGCAACTGCTGCGGTTCGCTACATGGTTGAACAGGCAGAAGCGAGGATCGAGGAGCTGATCCGCTGGGGTGCTTCTTTTGATCAGGAAGATTCGGTGGCCCACCGAACGCGCGAGGCAGGCCACTCAGTTCGACGGGTTATACACGCCGACGGCGATTCCACTGGCAAGGAGTTGGCCCGAACTTTGATCACCCGACTCCATCAGCAAGAGCGCGTTCGCCTGTTCGAGAATTGTTATGTCATTGACTTGATCACTATGGCAGGCCAGTGCGTCGGCGCTGTGACCTACCACGCCAAGTACGGCCATCAAATGATCTGGGCTAAGCAGACCATCTTGGCAAGCGGCGGTTGTGGCCAACTCTACCGGGAAACCACCAACCCATCGGTAGCGACAGGCGACGGGCTGGCTGCTGCCTACCGGGCTGGGGCGGTGCTCGGCGATCTGGAAATGGTTCAATTTCATCCCACAACCCTCTACATAGCCGGATCCAGCAGAGCCTTGATTTCCGAAGCGGTCCGGGGCGAAGGGGCACATCTAGTAGACAGAGCCGGCGAGCGATTCATGCCCGCGTACCATCCCGATGCTGAATTGGCACCGCGCGATGTGGTCAGCAGAGCGATCCGAAGCCACTTGAAAGACAAGGGAGGCAACTGCGTTTATCTCGATGCCCGCATGTTTGGCAAAGGAGTGTTCGAGGCGCGGTTCCCGCGGATCACCCGCATCTGCGCCGAGTTTGGCATCGATGTATCCAGGGAATTGATCCCGGTGAACCCAGGGGCGCACTATATGCTAGGTGGGGTGGTCACCGACTTGGCGTGCAGAACCAACATCGACGGCTTGCTCGCCTGCGGAGAGGCAGCCTGTGTCGGCATTCACGGGGCCAACCGCCTAGCAAGTAATTCGCTGCTTGAAGGGCTTGTCTTCGGAGCAGTGGCTGGTGAGACCGCGGGCAACAATCTCGCCACTACCGAGCAACTCGGTCCATCGCTCAACATCGGCAGCCTGAACCCATCCTCAGATCGAACTGTGCTAGATGTTGGTGACGTGCGAACCAGCCTTCGAAGTGTCATGTGGCGGAACATCGGCGTAGTCCGCACCGGTCATCGGCTGCGCGAAACAGTCGAGATCATGGAATTCTGGGGGCGATTCGTCTTGGACAAAACCTTCGACCAACCCAGTGGATGGGAATTGCAAAACATGCTGGGCTTGGCCCGGCTCGTCGCCCAAGCTGCCCAATTGCGCGATCACTCTTTGGGCGTCCATTTCCGCGAAGATTCAGAGGCAAACAATGGCCCCAGTGAGCCGCAACATCTGCTTGTGGTCAAATCAGACGATGGACCGGTCTATTCGTGGGCTCCGCCCTGCCTGAAGTGCCCTGCAGAATCACTGCCCTAATCGCTCCGGGCGAATCTTGCTCAACTTCGAGCCGCCAGAAACCGAACCATGTCGATCTTGCTAATGATGCTGACAATTTGATCGTCATTCACCACGACCGCGACTTCGTTTCTGCTCAGAATCTCGCTGACCTTGGTCATGTGGTCGCCGAGTTCGACAACTCCATTGACCGCCGTAGCCACTTCAGCAACCGAAGTGCCAGGCCGGCACTTTCCATCCAGCAGGCTGTGCAGTAAATCGACTTCGCGAATCATCCAGAAGGTGCCGTCCACCTTCTTCGACAAAGGCATTTGGGAATAGCCCATCTTGCTCATCCGGGCGACGACAGCTGATATGGGTTCGTCCCCAGAGGCGGTCTCGACCGTGCCGCCTTTGAATTGCACCAACTCGGAGACCAAGCCCATGCGCTCCTCGCGATCAAGGTAGCCCTTGTCCTTCATCCACTCATCGTTGTAGCACTTGCTGATGTAGCGGTCGCCCGAATCGGGGATGATCACCACGACCATCTTTCCAGGCCCCATCTCTTTGGCGACTTGCATCGCTCCAAAGAGCGAGGTACCCGCTGATCCTCCGGCGAAGATTCCTTCCTCGCGGGCCAACCGCCGGGTCGTCAGGAACGAATCCTTATCGGCGACAGGTACAACCTCATCGATCACTGAAAAATCCAGCGTATCGACCAGGAAGTCGTGGCCCACGCCTTCCACCGCGTAGACATGTGACCGAATATCTTTGGTCTTGTTGAAGACGTCGTAGTAAATGCTGCCAATCGGATCGGGGCAAACCACCCGCACACTTCGCCCAGCCTTAACAGCCTGTTCCTTGATGTACTTGGCGGCGCCGGAAATGGTCCCGCCAGTGCCGATGCCTCCCACCAAGCAGTCGATCTGCCCTTCGGTGTCGTCCCAGATTTCCGGGCCTGTAGTCAAGTAATGCGACTCCGGGTTGGCCATGTTGGAGTACTGATCAATGTAGAAGGCGTTGGGTGTCTCACGGGCGATGCGTTTGGCGACCTGGACATAGCTCTCGGGTGCGTCATGGTCAACATCGGTTGGCGTCACCACCACCTCAGCCCCGCAGGCTTTGAGCATGTCGATCTTCTCTTGGGCCATCTTGTCCGGGATGGTGAACACGCAGCGATAGCCCAAGGCAGCTGGCGAAATAGCCAAGCCCATCCCGGTGTTCCCCGAGGTGCTTTCGACAATGGTGTGACCGGGTCTGAGCTGGCCGTCCTTTTCGGCACGGCGAATCATGTGGATGGCCATCCTGTCCTTGACCGATCCGCCGGGGTTGAAGTACTCCAGCTTCATGTAGATGTCAGCCATTCCCTGCTCAACAATTCTGTTCAACTTGACCAGGGGGGTGTGCCCGATCAGATCGATCACACTTTCGTAGTACTTCATCCTCAAATCCTCAAACCGAGCTAGTGGTGTGGCCCACGTTACCCGTCGATGGCGCCTGCCGCATTGCCGGCGCTCGACTATCGGAAGACCATACCATATTATTCAGCTTCGGCGGCAACCGCGAGGCCCAAAAATGCAGGATGGGCCGATCAATGTGAGAGACCCGTTGGAGTTCCCGCTTTGTCTGCAAAGATCTTCGAGCTTTGGCTATGCCCCCCGATCCGCTGGATCGCTTTCCTGCTGGTCGGCGCCTCTGCCTTGCTGGCCCAGCAAGCCGATGATGCCGCTGCCCCACCGCGAGACCCTACCAAGTTGCCCGCGGGTGTGCTTGGCAAGTATGAGTCAGCCATCACCTCACTCAACAGCCCCGCTGGGGTGGCTATCGATCAGAGAGGGAGAATCTATGTGGCTGAGACGGGCGGGCGGCGCATCCGCGTGTTTGACTCGAATGGGCGCCCAATCCGAGAATTCGGAACCGAGACCGATCCTCCGTTGCTCAACCCGACCGGCGTTGCTGTGGCTGATAACGGGCATGTGTTTGTGTCCGATACCGGGAATAACCGGGTGGTCGAATTCTCGCCCAAAGGCGTGTTCGTTCGGTCGCGAGGTCGGCGGGGCTGCGCCGACGGCGAATTCATCAACCCGGGAGGCATCGCCCTATCCGGCAAGTGGCTTTATGTGGCTGATACAGGCAACAATCGAGTCCAGCGTCTCGATCTAGGTGGTCCTAACGCGCAGATCATCGGGAGGTTTGGGCAAGAACCGGGCAGCTTCAATAGCCCACTCGACGTGTGCGTTGACGCTCAGGGATCCCTCTATGTGGCTGATTATGACAATCAGCGCATTCAAAAGTTCGATTCCGCTGGTCAGTTTATCACCACCTGGGGCGACTGGGGAGCGGCTGAGGCGCTGCTGGCTGGGCCTCGAGGCGTCGAATATCACGATGGGCTAATCTATGTTGCTGATTCCCACAACCATCGCATCCAGGCCTTCGATACGAGCGGCAAATTCCGCTACGCCTGGGGTGAACACGTCATCAGGCCTTACGAAGGCGAGGGGAAGATTCACTATCCGGATCAAGTCGCCGTGGCTCCGTCGGGTGAATTTGCGGTGGTGTGTGAGTCGTGGGAGAACCGCTGCCAGGTGTTCGGCCGCGTGGCAGCTGGCGAGAAACCGAAACTCACCCAGTGGTGGGAGGTTGGTCAGGCGATGCATTACGGCCCGCTGGCCGACGTGGCTGGGCATGTCATGGTCATGACCGAGACTGAAGGCCATCGCATCATGGTATTCGACGTGTCCCGCGAAGAGCCGATCCTCATAGGCCAATTCGGGGGGTACGGAACCAAGCCCACCCGTTTCATCAGGCCTGCAGACGTCAAGCTCGATCCTGATTCGATGCGGCTTTACATCGCCGACGCCGGCAATCGGCGGTTGCAAATCTTTCGCCTCGCTTTCGATCCGGGCGGTGTGGTCAAGTTTCGGCCCGGGTTGGCCAAGTTCGTCAAATCAATCGACCTGGTCAGGCTGGGCCAAAACGATCCCCAATTGCGCGACGGCCCGGTGATCGAACCCATCGCCCTGGAACGCGATGATCGAGGCAACACCTACCTGATCAGTGCCAACCATCCGTTCGTCCTGGTATTCGATCCGAAGTTCAATTTCATGGGTAGCCTGGGTTCAGGCGCCGATGAAGGTCATCCTCTTCAACGGCCCGCAGACCTCTGCTTCGAGCCTTCTAGCGGTCAAATGTATGTCGTCGATGCCCAGAGTGGCTGGGTTGCTGTGTTTGACCGGGAACGAAAATTCACCTTCGCCTGGGGAGGGCTGGGAACCGGCGAGGGCAAGTTTACCAAGCCCGTGGGCATTACCCGTGGCTCGGATGGCACCATCTATGTCGTCGATGCCGGGGCCGACCGCGTTCAGGCCTTCGATGGTCGAGGAAAGTTCCAAATGCAATGGGGATCGACCGGACTTGGGGCATCTCAATTCTTCAAGCCGGTGGGCGTTGTGCAGGACGAACGGAAGCGCCTGATCATCGTCGACTATGGAAACCATCGCGGCATGTACTTCAAGGCCGACGGCAAATTCATCAGCGCCTTTGGTCCGCGACTTTTTGTCAGGCCTACCCGTTCGTCGGGTAGACCGCAGCCAACAGCTGATTAGGAATAGAGACGGCGATCTATCATGCTCGAATCCAACATCCAAACACGCTTGCTCCTGGCTGCCGCTTTGGTTTTCTGGACCGGTTGTCAGAACCGCGAGACCGGTTCCTGGCAGGCAGCGCCCAGGCCAAGCCAAGCATCAATTCCCCAGCCCGCGGTGCCCCAGTTCGACCTTGGAGGCCTAAGCAACGACGGCACCTTCTATGTCTGCTACCAGACCAAGCCGGACCCACCGCCGCTCAACGAACCGTTTGATGTTGATGTATTCGTGTGCAATGCCGCCAAGACACAACTGCTGGCCGACGTTGGTTTGACCGCCGATGCGGATATGCCCGCCCATGGGCACGGCATGAACACCTTACCCAAAGTTCAAGCCCTGCCCAACGGAGGCTTCAGCGTTGAGGGCATGCTCTTTCACATGTCAGGGCACTGGGAGATATATTTCGACATTTCGCGCAACGGGATTACGGAACGGGCTCAGTTTGATGTCCACCTGGATTGATCGTACTTCATCTCGGCGCGTGCTGCTGGGGGGTCTGGCTGCGGCTTTACTTCCTTGCTCGACAGCATCCCCAGCCAATGCGGGCGACGCTGGGGCCGTCGGGTTCAGCCCACAGGAACAGGAGCGCATCTACCAACACTCGCCCCTGCCACCACTCCCAGCCGACCCGACCAATCGGGTGGCCGATTTCCCGCCGGCCGTTCGCTTGGGGCAGTTTCTATATTTCGACAGGCGGCTGTCTGCCAACGGCGAAGTATCCTGCGCCACCTGCCACGATCCTGCCAAGGGTTTAGCCGACGAAAACACCCTGGCAGAAGGCGTCGACACTGGAACCCGTCACTCACAGGCGGTTTGGAACATGGCTTACAACCGCTGGTTTTTCTGGGACGGGCGGGCCGACACCCTCTGGTCTCAGGCGTTGATACCCACGGAAGGCCCTGCCGAGCTGGGCTCCACTCGCCTGCAGCTCATCCACCTGCTATCAAGCGATAACGCACTCCGATCAGCCTACGAACACATTTTTGGTCCGTTGCCCAATTTCTCAGATGAGTCGCGGTTTCCAAAGGTGGGGCGCCCAGTGCCTGATGATGACACCCATCCGCATCATCGGGTATGGTCGTCTATGGATGATGCGGACCAACTTGCAGTCAACACCGTCTACGCCAACTCTGGGAAATGTGTCGCGGCTTATGAACGACGCCTGCTAAGCAAGGACAGCCCGTTCGACGTGTTCGTAGAGGGCCTCAGGGGCGGAGATCCAACAAAGATGGCGGCCTTGTCAGCCTCAGCCCAGCGAGGCCTCAAGCTGTTCATCGGACGGGGCAACTGCCGCATCTGCCACAGCGGACCTAACTTCACCGACGGCGAATTCCACGACATCCGTATGCCGCCCCTGCCGGGGCAACAGCCAACCGACTCAGCCCGCTACCAAGGTGTGGTTGATGCCCAGGGCAATCCCTTCAACGCAGCCGGACAGTTCAGCGATGACCGCGAAGGAGCAGCGGCTAAGAAGCTCAGCTTCCTGGTTCAAAAGCCGGAACAATGGGGCCAATTCAAAACCCCAAGCCTCCGCAGCGTCGCCCTCAGCGCCCCCTACATGCACCAGGGGCAGAAAAAGACCCTCCGCGACGTGCTTCATCACTACTCGACACTGGAGGGCGCCCTCCCGCCCGGTCATCATGGCCAACCCGAGCAACTCATCGTGCCCTTGCAGTTCACCATCCAAGAGATGGAAGATCTGCAAGCATTCCTAATCGCCCTGACAGGCGCACCGCTCGATCCCAAACTACTTGAGCAACCAGCATCGCCCGTATGGAGCGAGCTCTAATTGGCTGGTGTATCCCACCCACTCGCCTGCCGTGCCTCTGCGCGGATTGGGGCGGATCAATTCCCTAGATTGAGAAAATCCGCGACATAGCACCCCAAACAGCCGGCTCAGCGTCCGGTAACCAGCTGCACGATACACATTCGCCAGATTGTGATTGTTTCGCTATGGCGATAAGGAGTATACTCGACGGTGTGCAGCATTTTTGGAGGTCCGAATAAACAATTTGGAGAATAACTGATGCGGAACAAGTCAACCGAGGGGAAGTTCCTGGCCTTGCTGGCCGGACTGGTTGCAATTCCTGCGGTGGGCCTTGCCCACCCCGATGATCCGAAAGTCTTAGACCGCTTGCCTCGCTATGAGGGGCCTGGATACCGAAGCGGCGATCCCGAATCACCAGGTGCAGCCCAAGCTGGGACCTTTCCGTCCAGCGGCGTCAACCTATTGAGTTGGCTGTCGCTTGTGGACTTTGGTAGCTTCATCGACGCGAACGATTGCTGGGGCTATGTCTCGCCGTCCGGGCGGGAGTACGCCATCATCGGACTGCGGTCAGCCACCGGCTTCGTCGAGATCACCGACCCAGCCAATCCGGTGATCATCGCTACGCCCGCAAGCCCATCGAGCATCTGGCGGGATATCAAAACGTATGACCAATACGCTTACGCTGTCTCCGAAGGCGGATCTGGAATTCAAGTCTTCGATTTGACCCAGATCGATTCAGGCACGGTGACTTTGGCCAACACCATCACCACCGGCGGCGTAACCTCGTCGCACAACGTGGTAATCGATACCGATTCGGGTTTCTTGTACCGCTGCGGCGGGTCATCAGGCTTGGGCTTGCGTTTCTACGACCTGGCTACGCCTTCCACGCCGCTGAACGTCGGCACCTGGACGGATCGCTATGTCCACGACGCTCAAGTGTATACCTACAGCGGCGGCATCTACGACGGCAGGGAGATCGCTTTTTGTTGCAGCGGGTTCGGCAATGGCGGAACCGAAACAGGCCTGGACATCGTTGACGTGACCGACAAAGGCAACCCGATCAACATATCTCGGCTGATCTATCCGGGCGGGGCCTACTCGCACCAGTGCTGGCTCAGCGAAGACCAGCAGATTCTTTATCTCAACGACGAACTGGACGAGAACGGTGGGATCTTCACCACCACGCACATCATCAACGTCTCGGACATAGATAACCCCGTGTTCATTAAGTCCTTCACCAACGCATCGACAGCGATTGGCCACAACCTGTACACGATGAACTCACTGATCTTCGAAGCCAACTACCGCAGTGGACTGCGCATTTTTGAGGCTTCGGATCCTCTCAACCCCAACGAAGTCGCCTTCTTCGACACTTGGGTGCCCGACGACAACGCCAGCTTCAACGGCTTGTGGAGCACTTATCCATACTTTCCCAGCGGCACGGTCATAGGCAGCGATATCGAAAAAGGGCTGTTCATGTGGGAGCTTGCTTTCGATTTTGTCTCCTTTAGCTTCCCATCCGGCATCCCCGGTTCGATGCTTCCTGCTACGCCAACGTCCGTCGATGTAGACATCACTGATTTCGGCTCTCCTCTGGATCCCTCAAGTGTTACCCTCAACGTCAGCATAGACGGAGCGCCAGACATCCAGATTCCTATGGCAGACATGGGCAGCTTCTTTCAGGGCGACTTGCCGGCGACCAATTGTGGCTCGACGGTGGAATTTTATGTCTCAGCCTTGAACGACAACGCCACCGTGTTCGTCAATCCGCCCAATGCCCCAGCCACACGCTACCAGGTCGACATCATCACTAACGTAGCCCAGCTGGTCTTCGACGACTTTGAAGCAGCTTCGGGTTGGACGGTGAATGACGGCAGTGATACAGCCACCACCGGCATCTGGACTCAGGTAGACCCGGTCGGAACATCGGCTCAACCAGAAGACGACCACACCACCAGCGGAACGCAGTGCTGGGTGACAGGACAGGGCACCGTCGGCGGTGGCCTGGGGGCGAATGATGTCGATGGCGGCAAGACCACATTGATCTCTCAGGTCTACGATCTAAGCGGCGAAGCCGACGCCGTCGGCAGCTACTATCGCTGGTACTCGAACGGAACCGGCGGAGACCCCAACAACGATGTGTTCATTATCGATATCTCGAACGACGGTGGAACGAATTGGACGAACGTCGAGACCGTCGGACCCGGCGGTGCCGAGGTCGGGGGCGGCTGGATCCTCCACGAGTTTACGGTCAGTGATTTCGTAGCGCCGACATCACAAATTCAGGTCCGGTTTATCGCAACCGACAACGGCAGCGGTTCCATCATCGAAGCAGCCATCGACGACTTCGACATCACCGCACCTGAGTGCGTGGTAGCTACCCCGCCGACGATCACCGCAGCCGCTAGCGTCTTGACTCACGGCGCAGCCGGTGATTTTGTCGAACCCTTGGTGGGTGGAACCATCCATGAGACGAGACTATTAGGCGTCACCACATTGGTGGTCAACTTCGACATGGCTATGGACCCAGCCACAACCATCGCTGCCAACATCTCGGCGATAGGCCTTAACAGCGGAGCCTACGGCGGATCCGTCGGGGCTTCCCTGGGTGGAGCCAGCGATGAACTGACCATCACCTTTAGCCCGGCGCTGACCGATGTTGACCGCTACACCATCGACTTGGTTGGCATGAGTTCAGCTGCGGGGTCAGCCTTGGTGGCTAGTACGTTTGAAGTCATCGCCCTTAGCGGCGACAATGACCAGAACGGTGTCGTCTCTACCGGCGATGCATCCATCATCAAGCCTCTGTTTGGCACGGCCTTGGACGCCTCGAATTTCGGGTTCGATTTCAACGTTGACGGAGTAATCAGCACGGGCGACGCATCCCAGATCAAGCCGAGGTTTGGTAACACCGCCCCGTAGCTCTTTTTGAATAGGCCTCCCGTTTTGAGGTCGCTCAACAATAACCTGCATCACTGCCTGCAGCTTCCCAGTGCGAGAAGCTGCGGGCTTTTTCTTGCGCGGCGGCGACCTGCGGAAAAGCCCGTCTATCGACGCGAGCGCCATGGGGCGACATAATGGCTCCATATTCAGGAGGACACGTCATGAAGCCAAGATATCCAATCCGAGTAGTCGCTGACCTGACAGAGGCCAAGCGCAACACTATCTTCAATAGGTCCGTCGATCAGGCGCGGGCCTGTGTCGCAGATGGTGATGTCGAAGGCATCCGCAAGATCGATGGCCAATTTGCGTTGATGGGTAGGCAAGGGCATATCATTCGCATGGCCCGATCCTTGGCGGTGCCCATGCGCTACTTCATCGCCAAGTTCGTCGATGGCCCCGGCTTGGTGGTCGCCCATCGCATCGACACCATCCGCGATTGGCTCATCGGGCAGGGGCTGAGCGAGCAATTTCATCCTTCCTATACCCGGATGGTACCTGCCCACTACGTCACCGAGATTGCCCTGGTGGGATGTCCCGATCCCAATCCCAGCTACACCCGATTCTTCGCACCAAAGCGCGAAGCGCTGCCCGCCGACCTTGGTCAAATCGGTGAAGCCTATGTCAACGCCGTGGCCTCAGAGACGGACAAGTGGTTACGCTCCTTGCCGGACGATGCGCCCGTTGGGGTTTGTTTCTCCGGCGGTATTGATAGCGGAGCAGTGCTCCTGGTTGCGTATCATCTCATGCTCAAGAACGGAATGAACCCAGCCAGGCTCAAGGCGTTCACGCTCTCCATCGGGGGAGGCGGATCTGATCTGACCCAGGCCCGAGAGTTCTTGAAGAACTTGGACCTCTCATTCCTGCATGAACCGATCGAGGTATCGCCGAAGGAAGTTGATTTCAAGGATGCAGTAGCCACCGTCGAAGACTACAAGCTCCTCGACGTGCAGGCCGCCACTGTCATGTTGTCCCTTTGTCGCGGCATACGGAACCGCTACCCCGATTGGACCTACTTGCTCGATGGCGACGGCGGCGACGAGAACCTCAAGGACTACCCCATCGAAGCCAATTCAGAACTGACCATCGCCAGCGTGCTGAACAACCGCATGCTCTATCAGGAGGGCTGGGGAATCGAAGCCATCAAACACTCCTTGACCTACAGCGGCGGGCTAAGCCGTGGCTGTACCCGCACCTTCGCACCTGCCGCTGCCATGGATTTTGAAACATTCAGCCCCTTCATGCTGCCCAACGTAGTGACTGTGGCTGAGGGCATCCCATTTATCGAATTGACCGATTGGAGCCATGATCGGCTGTATGAGCTTAAGGGGGCCATTGTCTCCCGGGGGGTTGAAGCGCTTACTGGTATGCACATGCCAATCTTCCCCAAGCGTCGCTTCCAGGATGGGGCAGGTGAGGTCAGCGCCCTATCGGAGCAGCTACCCCAGGATGAATCCACTTGCCGACAAGCGTTTGCGAATTTGTTCGATGCCTGATCTGCCCGTGCTGGATAACGCCTGGATCCTGGCTCAACGCGGACCGCGCAATTCTGTCTCGGTAGATCGCCCGTATGCCCACCTGGTCGAGCCTGAATGTGCGGCCAACGGAAGAATCGAAGACGTCGCCACGATATTCATCACTAACAAGGAATGCCCCTATCGCTGCCTGATGTGCGACTTGTGGAAGAACACCACCACGCGGCGCACGCCCCAAGAGGCTGTGAGTCGGCAAATCGCATGGGCATTGGCGGACTTGCCCTTTGCGCCACACGTCAAGCTGTACAACGCGGGAAGCTTTCTTGACAACCAAGCGATCCCAAGAACAGATTGGCCAAGAATCGCCGAACTGGTAGCCGACCGCGAAACGGTCATCGTTGAAAGTCACCCCAACTTGATCGACCAACGCTGCCTCGATTTCGCAGCCATGCTACAACCCCGCCTCGAAGTAGCCATGGGCCTGGAAACGATCGACCCTGATGTCTTGCCGCGACTCAACAAACAAATGACCTTGCAGGATTTCGAGCGGGCGGTTGCCCTGCTGGTTGATCACCAAATTGCCGTACGGGCGTTCATTCTGTTGCGAACTCCATTCCAAGATGAAGAAGAGGGGCTTTACTGGGCGGAACGATCGATTCAATATGCCTTCGACCTAGGCATAGCCTGTTGCGCGGTCATCCCCACTCGGGCCGGCAACGGCGCCCTTGATCGCTTGCAACAAGGTGGGCAGTTCCAGCCACCTTTGGCCGAATCGCTGGAGGCTATTCTTGATTTTGGGTTGAGTCTTGGGCAGGGGCGCGTCTTTGTCGATCTGTGGGACGCCCAAGCATTCTTCAATTGCCCCACCTGCCGCGACCAACGTATCGAGCGATTGAATCGCATGAACCTTGAACAGAGGATTCTTCCACGAGTTGGCTGTGATTGTCAGGGGGCGCCATCGCCTAGCCCTTCTGGAAGGACATCATGAAACACATTGACACCGAGATTGCAGTGATTGGTTCTGGATTCGCCGGCAGCATCCTAGCCATGATTCTCCAACGCATCGGCTATGATCCGGTTTTGATCGAGCGAGGCTCACACCCTCGGTTCGCCATCGGTGAATCGTCAACACCGATGGCCAATCTGATTCTGGCAGATTTGGCAGAGCGTTATGACCTGCCCGAATTGGTTCCCCTGTGTAATTACGGATCGTGGTGCAGGGCGTTTCCAAAGTTGCCGGTCGGGCTTAAGCGCGGGTTTGCTTACTTCCAACACCGGGCAAGCCAGCCATTCGAGGCTGCGGTGGATCACCCGAACGAACTGCTGGTCGCAGCCACCCCGGACGCTGAGCGAGGCGACACGCAATGGCTTCGGGCGAATTTTGATAACTTCCTGGTTGGTCTCGCCCAATCCAAAGGAATCACCTACCTGGATCAGACCGAACTACAGCAGCTCGATGCGGGACCACCGTGGTCCTTGTCGGGCCATCGCCTGCAGGAAGAACTCCGCATCACCGCCCGATTCGTTGTGGATGCGTCAGGGCCGGGCAATGTGTTGAGCCGGACTTTGAGTATCGACGACGATGGTGAAGCGATGCACATTAACACCCGCTCCATCTATGGTCATTTCACCGGCGTCGATCTCTGGCACGATGTGTTTGTGGAACTGGGTGGTCATGCCAATGATCATCCTTTCACCTGCGACGACTCAGCCTTGCACCACATCTTCGACGGCGGTTGGATGTGGGTACTGCGCTTCGACAACGGCGTGACCTCGGCTGGGTTCGTGCTGGATCAAAAGTGTTTTCCGCTCGATGAGACGGTCTCCCCTGACGACGAGTGGTCGATGCTGCTCAAGCGTTTTCCATCCTTGGCCGAGCAGTTTGCCGGCGCCCAGCCAACGATACCCATCATCAGGACGGGCCGACTGCAGCGCCGGGCTACGCGGGCAACGGGCAGTAATTGGGCGATGCTGCCCTCAGCCGCCTGCTTCGTCGATCCATTACACAGCAACGGCAATGCCCACACGCTCTCTGGCATCGAGCGATTGGCCCACATCCTCGAAGACAAGAACGAGAGCGACGTCCGCACGGACCGGTTGGCTGCGTATGGTAGGGCCCTGCGGCAGGAGGCGAATGTGCTCGATCAAATCATCCACGCCTGCAGCGTGTCGTTTGGACGCTTCGACCTCTTCGCCTCGGCAACCATGCTTTACTTTGCCGCAGCTACGGTCAGCGAACTTCGACGGCGGGCGGATGAAGCGAAGATAGAGGATGGATTCCTGCTGGCTGACCGTGCTGAGTTTCGCGAGATCGTTGGCTGGGCACATGAACAGCTCGAACGTTTCAGCAGCAAGCAACCCCACCAAACTGCGCTGGATGGTTTCCAAGCTGAACTTGCCCGAAGACTCGAGCCGTTCAATCTGGTGGGCTTGTGTGATCCTGCCAAGCAGAATATGTACGCATACCCATAGGGAAAAATCTGATACACCCTCATCCTGCAGGCTGCGAAGATTCCCTCTTGCGTCGTTTCGAGCTCCACCAGAGCTTTCCGCAGGTGCTCAGAATCCAATAGCCCGCCTTGAGACTGCCGCGGATGGTGCCGCTGATCTTGCTAGGCGTGTGATCCGCCCGGCAACGGTAAGGCACGGGCATTTCCCCTATTCGGATCCCTAACTCGATGGCCCGAATCTGCATCTCGATGGTCCAGCCGAACGCGCGGTCTTGCATGTTGATTGCATCCAAGCTCTGCCGACGTATCGCCCGGAAAGGCCCTAGATCGGTGTAGGAGAACCCCCATCCCCAACGTATCAAGGTGACCGCCAACCCATTGCCGAATCGCTGGGCCAAGGTCATCGATCCCCGCTCGCGCAGGCTGGCAACGCGGGCGCCGACCATCAGATCAAAGTGTCCATCGAGAATCGGCCCGACCAATTCCAGAAGCAGAGTTGGATCGTCACTCAAGTCAGCATCGAGGAAGACGACGACTTCGATATCGTCATCAAGTTGCTGCATCCCGGTGTAACAGGCTGCTCCATAGCCGCGGCGAGGCTCAGCCACTACGGTCGCACCCCCAACGCGGGCGGCGTCGGCTGTTCCATCGGTCGATCCATTGTCAGCCACAATGATCTGTCTGAGTCCGAACGTGTTGAGGAGATCCAACACGCCGCTGATGTTTAGCGCTTCATTCAAGGCGGGAATGATCACCGCGACCCGGTCCAACCGTGCTACCCCTGGAACCGTCAACGCTAGATTCCATCTTGCACAAAAGGATTGGTTGCCCGTTCATGACCAATGGTGGTCTCGGGTCCATGACCAGAAAGTGCCCGGGTTTCATCGGGGAGCGTCATCAGCTTCTCGCGGATGTTGCGGATCAGGCGGCTTCCATCGCTATGGTGAAAATCGGTTCTACCCACGCTGCCGGCAAAGAGGGCATCACCCACCAGCACCACGCCTTCCTCGGCGCAGTACAGGCTGATCCCGCCAGGAGAATGCCCGGACGTTTCCAGAAGCTGCCAGGTTGAACCGTCCAATTCAAGTGTGTTGCCTTCAGAGAGGTCGTGCAGATTCTCAGTCGATACCGTCAAAGGGATTCCAATGCCGGTGGAGAGATTCTCTGCTGGATCGCTCAG
>JAJDDP010000190.1 GCA_029260235.1 Phycisphaerae bacterium
GCCATCGCCGCTACAATTTTTCTCCTCAGCAAGACTTACGGATTCGACAAGGCTGAAAACGCCAACGCCTTGCTCGCCCCTCAAGCCAACATCATGAAGCTCTTGGTGGAGGGGGTCATGGATCAGACGCTCCCTTGGAACCTGATACTAAGCGGCATGGCGTGTGCGTTGGTTGTCGAATTACTTGGACTTCCCGCGCTGCCCTTTGCCGTTGGGCTGTACTTGCCCCTCTATCTTTCTACGCCAATCATGGTGGGTGGCGTGATTCGCTGGACGGTGGACAAAGCGCGCAACAAAAAAAATGAGGCCCATAACCCCGGCGTCCTTGGCGCCTCCGGTCTTGTCGCCGGCGAAGGATTGATGGGTTTAGCCCTAGCCGGAGCAGCCGCAGGTATTGCCGGCTATTGGGACAATCCCAAGTACCAAGGTCCGTTGATGGAAGAGCAGGAAACTGTGTCCCCCGAACACTTAGCCCAATGGGCCATCCAAGAAGCCGGGCTAGAGCCAGCCTACGGGCTGGCTCCAATCATTGAAGAGGCTACGTCGTCACAAGATGGCGAGGATCCAACCCTAGGCGCGCCGCCTGCTGCAGCAGCGACTGACCCAGACGGGAGCGACCAAGAGGCATCAGGCGATGAGGCTGCGCCCCAAGCACGTCTACCAGACTCGTCGCTGAAATCGATACTCCTAGCTGCCACCATGCAGGAAGACTCAACCAACGAGGATGCGCAGGATCCCGCCTTGTCAGCCGATGACGACGATGCAAGAAGAATCGAGGATTCTACTCAGGTAATCCCGAACGAACCAAGACCGGAGCGCGACTTCTTCTGGTTCAACCTGCTGCCTCTCGCGCCGTTTGGTCTCTTGACCGCGTGGTTGATGTGGACCGGGCTTAAGAAGCCAGGTCCAGATCCTGAACCGGCTGCAGATTTTTCTCCGCAGAATCCCGCAACTCCAAGAGGGGCACCGCAACTTGGCGGAAGCCCTTGGGGATCGAAGCGGACCAAAGCCAAGACGATTTCCTCAGTCTCAGCCGGCCCCACCGAGGCCAGCGAGGATGCGGGCTCGACTTCCTCAGCCATACCGTTGGCAGAACCGCAGCAAGAGGAAGAATCAGAAGATCCCAAAGCCGAGGATGAGGAGGCTGGGGACAACGATGCAGACCAGCGCAGCGACCGCTGGCCACCCGCATCTTCAGCGGATTCGCCTGAATAGGCCTCAGTTGCTGTCGATCCCTAGCAGCTGGCAGGCTTTCTGGCCAGGATCATCGCAGCGCAACATCGCCTCGCCAACCAGGATGGCTGAGACGCCGAGCCGGGCCAGGCGATCGACGTCTGCGCGCGTTTGGATGCCGCTCTCTGACACCAACAACGGCCCCATTAGGTCATCTCTAAGGCCGAGGGCTTGGATCATCCTCTCGCTATGGCCAACGTCTGTCTGTTGAATTGTCAGGTCACGATTATTGATTCCCAAGAGCCGTCGGTGATCGGCTTCAAAGTCCACCGATGCAAGCAGCGGCTCTAATCGATCGGGATCATGCACTTCGATCAAAGCGGTCATACCTAGTTCCTCTATCAGTTCAGCCAACCGAGCGAGGATGTCGGATTCCAGGATTTCAGCGATGAGCAGCACAGCATCCGCCCCCCACCGCCGGGCTTGGTGCACTTGGTATTCGTCGATGATGAAGTCCTTCCGCAGCACCGGCAGCGGAACAACCTCCTTGACCTGCTGAATATGAGCCAATTGCCCTTGAAAATAGGACTCGTCAGTCAGCACGGACAAGGCAGTAGCCCCCGCCTGCTCATACTTACGAGCAATATCGCGCGGATCGAATTGCTGACGAATCAAGCCTGCCGACGGCGAAGCCTTTTTGATCTCAGCGATCAGATGAATCCCATGGGCTGGTCGGGCGGCAATGGCTGCGTGGAAATCTCTCGGCTCACCGATGTCAGCGGCGGAGGCGATCAGGGCAGCAGTTGGCACCTCAATCCGCGCAGCCGCAATTTCTTTTCGTTTGGTTTCAACGATCTTGTCCAATATAGTGCCCACAATGTTCTCCGAGATAGCCGACCCTGCGAGTCTATCTGCCGAATCGAGCAGCGGCAACGCCCCGCTGATCCAAGGCGGGGTTGTTGATACGCTGCAAGTGATTGACGGCGTGATTTGGTGGACAGGCCTCCTTGTCGGCGCTTGTGCGCTGATATTCTGGCTAAGAAAGGGTCGCCAAGACCCTTTGGCCGGGATTCCTGAGCGACCCAACCGGCTGATGCCCGAACATGTCTTTGCGTTGATGCTCGGTTATGTCCTAGTGGCCGCCAGCGCCACGGCCGCTGTCCAGCAGTGGGGTAGGGAGACCGCCTGGATGCTATCGACCGGCAACATGGTGCAGCTAGTTGGCGGCGTCGCGTGCCTGCTCATTGCCCAAAAACTATTTGAAGGTGGAGCGGGCTGCTTCGTCTGGGGAAAGAGTAGAATCGGCGGAGATGTGGTCCTTGGCATCATCGCGTTACCCGTAGCTATGACTGCTTGCAGCGTAGTTTACCAGGCGACCGATGTATTGATGCACCTCATTGATCGGGCATACGAAGGCCCGCAGCACACGGTCATCGACGCCCTGCGTGACAATTCCGAACCCGCATGGCTGCTGCGGCTTGGCGCCGTCCTCATCGCCCCTCTTGCCGAGGAACTCTTCTTCCGCGGCTTGGTCCAGACGATGCTCCGCTCGGTGCTCAAGAAACCATGGGCAGCCGTAGTACTGACGGGCCTGCTCTTTGGACTGGCTCACTCCCAGCAGCCACAGGTCGTCCCCGCTTTGGCGATTCTGGGCATGATTCTGGGCGCAGCTTACGAACGCACTGGTTCGCTCACCGCACCTATGACCATCCACATTCTGTTCAATTTGAAGACGGTGATTTGGGAAGCTGCTGGCGCGGTATCGTGATCATCGCTTGCGGGTGGTCCAAATATCCGTTCGCAGTGGAATCGTGCATTGCCCATCAGGGAAGTGCTGCTCAAGCAACGCCCGCAACTCGTCTTCGAACTTCGGGCGTTGGGCACGCGACAGGATATTGCGGATGTAAGACACACTGCGCGTAAAACCAACATAATCTTCGGCTGTCAACCGCCAAGCATGATCGAAGCGATGATGCTTGAGTGGTTCGTAGCGATTCGACTTAGCAACTTTGTCCGCCCAATTCTGGTCTCTGTATTCACGCTTGTAGTTCGGATTGTAGCTGGCAACGAGCTGCTCGAAGGCCTCCACGAATGGCGACCGCTCGTAGTCTCGATTGTTCCAGATAAGCAGAAGGGTTCCGCCCGCACAGAGAATTCGGGCGAACTCAGCCAGCGCGTACGGCGGGTTGAACCAATGAAATGCCTGAGCGACCGTGACCAACCCAACGGACACATCAGCCAACGCCGTAGCTTCTGCACGAGCGCATACAGCCTGGACTCGACTGCCCAGACCCGAATCAGAAGCTTCGGTTACTAGGCGTCGGAGCATGGCTTCTCCCGGCTCTACGGCGAGCACATCCCAACCGCGGCGACCAAGGATCAATGAAAAAATCCCCGTGCCAGCCCCGACATCAGCTGCTAACCGCCTTTGGCTTTTACTGCACAGGTCATCAATCAAATCGAAAGCTGCACTGGGATAAGTTGGCCTAAAGCGGGCGTAGTCATCAGCGCAATGCTCAAACTCCAGCTTGGGAGGTCGCTTGGCCATACGATGCTCCACCTTCCGATAACGAAACAGCGGTCAGGCTGCGGCACGCAGCCGTCAAGCCGATAACATCCTGCCAAGCAGCGTTGCATTGTTTTTTAGTCCCTGCAAGAGCGCCGCAATTCCTGAGAACAGTTGATTCACATTCTCCAGAAGGATATCGTAAAATGCCTAGCGAGGGGAACGGGCGCTCGGCTGGGGCAGTCGAAGCTGTCGTTCCAAAGGGATAGGAACGATAGTATGCAACTCGATGCCACCACCATCGGCCTAATGACCCGCGTGTTTGATGCCGGCTTTGCCGGAGGAATCGAGTACCGGGGCAACACATACACTGCTACCGCACACCATCTCCGCACGCGCGAAGTGTGGATCGTCCACGCACCCGATGCCTATACCGCATTCTCAGAAGTTGCCAGAAAGATCGGCATTTCCGTATACGAAGGCTAGTCGAATCGCCCTGGTTTCCATTTGCTGATCACTGCAGCTCAGCCAACACTTCGTCAGGAAAGTCACAGTTCATCGAGATGCTGGTCACGTCCTCGTGGTCATCAAGCGTATCCATGAGACGGAGCACTTTTCGAGCAGTCTCTGCATCTGGGGTGATTGTGTTTGAAGCCACCATGGTCAACTCAGCCGAGTGAATCGTAATGCCAGCTGATTCCAAAGCTGCTTTGATGCCCTCATAGGCATCTGGCTCGCAAGAGATCTCTTGCAGGTCGTCGATAGCAGCCACATCGTCCCCGCCATTCTCAATCACGATTTCCATCAGCTTTTCTTCATCAACCTTTGAATTTTGCACCGTCAGAATGCCCTTCTGGGCAAACATCCAGGACACGCTATGCTGAGCGCCAAGATTTCCGCCGGAACGTTCAAAGATCTTTTTGACCTCTGGGCTGGTGCGCGAGCGATTATCGGTTATCGCCTGAGCCATAAGGGCAACGCCCCCAGGGCCGTAGCCTTCATACAGAACTTCTTCGTACGAAGCACCTTCTAGATCGCCTGTCCCCTTCTTGATGGCCTTCTCGATGGTGTCCTTGGGCATGTTGGCCGACTTGGCTTTATCAATCGCCAAGCGGAGGCGCGGGTTGTCCTTAGGATCTCCACCTCCCGCACGCGCAGCCATCGTCACATAGCGGGCCAACTTACTCCACAGTTTGCTGCGCTTCTTGTCCGTCGCAGCTTTCTTGTGTTTGATGGTGGACCATTTTGAGTGGCCTGACATCGTGCTTCGCCTCCTCTTAGGTTGTTGATTGCTCGCGTGTCGCTATCGAGCCATCAGGTGGATCACTATCTCCCGCCGGGTTTTCGCCCACCGGGGCTAACTCCGGCTGATGATCGCCTTCTGCCGCCTTAATTTTGGCCTGCACTGCATCGAGCACCTCCTGATCCTGCCTCTCATTCAGCGGCGAATCCTCATTGAGCCTGTCGAGGGCATGCAGTTCAGCAAGACGCCAGCTCTTGATCGCGTCAATCTGTTGCCCCAACCGCCACAGGGCATCTCCTAGGTGATCATTGATCACCGGATCTTTATCCGCCCCGGCAATCTTAGAGCGACTTAGCCATTTGACCGCTTCTTCGAATCGGCCTCGCTTGTAATAAACCCAGCCTAGGCTATCCAAGAACGTCGCATTCTGAGGATCATGGGCTACCGCATAGCGCAGGCACTTTTCCGCTTTCTCCAGGTGCATGCCCTCGTCTGCCCAGCTGTAGGCGAGGTCGTTGTTCAAGCCTGGTTCCGTGGGGTTCATCTCATACGCCTGTTCCAGGGATTCGATGGCCAACTTACGCTGTCCCCGCGCCTGATGACAGAGCGACAAGAGCTTGAGGTATTCAAACCGCCACTGCGGATCTGAAGCGTTGTCAATCCATCGACTAAGTTTCACCTGCGCTTCCACATAGCGCTCACTGCGAAGTAGGCGGTCCGCCAAAATACGGCGGAGCCTGTTTCCCATCGCGCTCGTTGTATTCGGGATGGCCTGCTCGGATTGATGAATCATCTCGCCCAAGAGCGCAATAGCATCGTCGGTGCGATTGGCGGCATCATAAGTCTGGAGCAATTTCTGCTGATAGTCAAACAGGTTTGAAGTGGAGATGATGCAGTTCGACACCAATTCAATGGCTTCGTCATAGCGCTTGGCTGAGGAGAGCGCGTCAATCAAGAGGATCTGAAGTCGATCACTGCTTGGATCCTCCGAGATTGCAGCCAACACGATCTGGAATGCCTGATCGGCCTTGTCTGCCCGCACCAAGAGCGTAACTAGCAATGGCTGTAAGGCGAGATTCGAGGGATCCTCTTCGTACCAATCTTGAATGACTTGCAAGGCGTCGACCGAACGATCAGCCACCAAGTAAGCATCCACCAACATGCGCCGAAACTCGATGTCGTCTGGTGCAGCCTCACGCCACTTGGACACCGTCGCGATCAACTCGTCATGTCGGCGAGCGGCCTTGAGAATCTCAACTAGAGTTTCGCGGTATCGGATCCGCCGCTCATCGCTCAGCGGGTCCCTCGACAGTATGCCCTCGGCCACCGCAGCCGCCTGATCGAACTGTTGGTCAATGGTTAAGAACCTAATATGCTCGCGGATCATTTTGTCGCGGTTTGGGTATCGGTGGGTCAGGCGCCGCATGATCTCGGCGCTCTTTTCAAACTGGAGCGTCATCCCGCAGAGATGGGCTTCCACCTCTTGCACCTCTGCATCATCGGGTGCGACCTCTGCGGCCCTCTGGGCAGCCCTCAGCCCTTCTTCATACCGCGTATCATTCAAATAACTGCGGGCGATCAACAGCAGGCTCTGAGCATCCGGTTGTCCAGGCGACATAGCCGCTTGCACCGTTTTTCTGAACTGGGCCAAGTCCGGGCGTGGAGACTTCAGATCCATCCGCGCCGTGCAGCGGGCCACCCGATTGACCGCGCCGGGATCCTTGCGAAGCTCCTCCAATTGGGCAAGAGCTTCCTCGCGCTCGCCTTTGGCGAAATGAAGCTTGAATAGTGATTCTCGGCTTTCGCCATCGGTTTGATCGATCTCGAGTACCGCGCGGTATTGGCGAATTGCCCGAAGCGTCTCCCCGTTGCGCCTGTAGAGGCGAGCAAGAGCCTTAGCAGCCCTTGTGTCTTCTGAATTCAATCGTGCGGCGGCTTGGTAGGCTTGGATGGCCTCTTCGGTTTGATCCAATCCATCGAACGCCGAGCCTCTTAGCCATTGAATGCGGGCATTTTCCTGCTGATCGTTGGTCAGGTCAGCCACTGCCTTCAGCGCTTCATCCCAGCGAAAATCCGCAATAAATGCAGCGGCCAACTCAACGCGGGCGGGCACCAAGTCAGGATTCGTTCTGACCGCATGCCCTAGATGAGACACAGCGAGATCGAATTGCTTGTTCTCAATCGCGGCACAGCCAAGCAAGTAGGCCGATGGTGCGTCCAACTGCTTCCACTCCTGTGCGGCCAATAGGAGATCGCTACGTTGAGAATGAGTCAAGGACAGCACCCTTGATCGGGCGTCAGCCGAAGCTCCGCCCCCAAGCCGAACGGCGTCCGCAGTCAACCGGATGAAGTAAGGCCAATCTGATCTGCCAACTGCCTGACCAACCAGGTTCCAACGAACCCCGTGCTGGCTTGGATCTCCATCCAAGAAACTCTTTAGCACTTCATTGGCCTCCTGCTCGCGGTCCAAGCGGGCCAGCGCCGCTGAATAGGCCAATATGTAGTCAGCTTCCTCGCGATGCTGAGCCAAAATAGTCGCCAAATCAGATGCCGCAGAATCCGGCTGGTTATTCACCAGATGGACATCTACCAGCAGTTCCAATCCCCGAGCATCGATGTTTGCCAACTCCCGCGCGCAGGCAATCGCCTCATCGATCCGATGAGCCAAGGACAAGAGGTCTACTAGACGGGCGCGGTCTTCTACTGTTGGTTCGGTATGCGTGAAGGATTGCTTGAGCGTATCTGCGGCCTGGCCATATTTGCCTAGTTGCGCCTGGATCTGCGAAACAGGATCAGCCGCGTGGGGGCCAGCAACCCGGAGCAGCGTCGTTGCCTCCGCGTTAGGCGATCCACCGGTGGGCAAGGCTGCTACCTCGCTGCCGTACCTAGCGAACATCTCCAGAGCAGCAGTCAAGTAACCTTCTCCCCGAAGCAACTCCGCCAATCGGAAGAAGACCAGCATCCTGATGCCCGCTTCGTCCCTAAGGCCCGCAACTCCCTCATGGGTACCGGTCTTGCTTGAAGACATGCACAGCAGAGCAATTCGAAGTTCTACAATGGCCTGCTTCTTCTCGCCGTCGCGCGAGAGGGCAATGGCCAGCAGGTAGTGTAGTTCTAGAAGGTCAGGTCTTAGCTCCAACACACGCTGCAAATGCGTGCGGCTTCGCTCTAGATTTCCAGATTGATGCAGGATCCGGGCTAGTTCCAAGTGAATGTCGAAGCAGTTCGGATCAGTTTGGAGTGCCCGCTCCAGTTCCAGGCCTGCCTCGGTGAACCGGCGTTCTGCACCCAGCCGGGCCGCTTTCTTGAGCCGCCGCTGCCCGCGCGCAGAGAGCGACTCTGCGGCATCAACAGGCTCAGGAATCACGACCTCGGATTGATCCAGTTCGCTGAGTTGTAGGAACGCTCGCTGCGGATTGTAACTCAACTCCGATCCAGGCTGGCCGCTTGCATCGGCAGGCCCATTGGGATCGAGACAGCCGGCAGTCAACACCAAGCTGAAAAGGAGACCATACAGAGGAGAAATAGCCCCGGATCGAGTGAAGCAAGTGCTTGAATTCAAGTCGGGCATTTGCATCCCCCTGGGGGTTATTTTTTCTTGCGGCGGCGGGCTGCCGCCGCAACTTTCTTGGACTCACAGGACGCTGACACAGCCGGTCCACGGGCCTTGGAAGCTGACGCTGTTCGCCCACCCTTCTGGGCTGCAAGCTTCTCCATAGCCACGGCAAATAACTTGCCATCGGCGGCCGAAATGTTGCGCTCCAGGAAGGACTGCACTTCGGCCCCACCGGCGTCGGGGGACACCAACTCCTCTTTCTTGAGGGCACGCAAGAGCCGCTGGCTGACCGGAATGGCGTGACCACCCAAACTCCAAAGCATCAACGACGCGGCCACATACGCGTTTACACCTTCGAGAGACTCCAGGTATTGCTTGGCCTCTCGCCTGCCCATGTCCAGCAGCGAATCGAGGCTGACCGCATGTTCACGCCTGAAAATATCGTGAAGACTCTTCGATAAGTCACGGGCACACTCGGTCGCGCTTGGATGATCCTCCCGAATCATCGCAGCAATCTCCCGAACGGTTGAAACACGCAACTCGTTCAGGTCGATCATTTCCTCGCTGAGCTTCTTAAGAGCCCTGGCGGCGGCCGTCGGAGTGCTATTCCATGACAATTGCGATAGCACCAACTGATCGATCGGCGGCATCGGTTCAGGCAGTGTGTGTTTGCGCGCGGCTGGTGCCAGCAGAGCAAAGGCCTTTTTCACCTTCTTGGCGTAACGGGTTCCGTCCTTCATTCGGTGACTCCATCACCTGTTGGTTCCATTCGCGATGGCGAATCTGTTGGCGGTTCCGTTGGCGGTTCCGTTGGCGTCTGGGGTGCATCTGTTTCATCGCCGATCTGATCGCCGAGATCCTCACGCAAAGCCGCATCGATGATCCGCATGGCTTGCTCTGCCTTCTTCAGCGATTCGTCCAGCAGTAGACGAACCTCCGGGCATCGCCGGACCGAAAGCTCTCTGGCAACCAACCGCTGGATTCTGCCTGATGCCTTTTCTAGGCCTGCCATCGTGGTCCGGCCCACGGCGGCTTCGCCCAGCACGCTGATGAAGACATTGGCGATTTGCATGTCACCGGACATCTCTACACGCGTAACGCTGGCGAATGGAGAGATTCGCGGGTCGCTTAGCTTGTTAGCAATCGCATCGCTGACGATCTCGCGAATGATGCTCGCCATCTTGTCTATGCGAAATCCAGCCATCCAGATCTTCCTGTGAGTCTAGTAGTAAATCTCGCGCTCATAGTCGACCAAGCTGGCCCCTGGCTGAGCACGGATAAAGTCGACTATCTTGTCCAGCCTGTGATGCACGCCCCGAGTGTCCACGCCGACCACTGCCAACCCGAGCACGCAGCGTTGATGCGAATCACGGGCATCAACCTCCACCGCCGACACGTTGAATCGAGCAACGAGCCTTGTCAGCAGGCCCCGAATGACTCTCCGCTTGTCTTTTAGCGAATACGAACCATACAGGGCCAAGTTCACTCTCATCGCACCTACAATCACAGCCCGGTTGATTCTCTCGCAGCGATGCGGAGTCTAGTTTGATTCCTGGCGCCGCGGCACTCGGCGCGACGCCTTGAACAATTCGTGCGAGATCATCCCGTCCATGGGGTCAATGACAAACCTGCGATATTCCCCAGCCCTGTCCAGCGACAAGACCGCTGTCCCTACTCGCCGGAGGGCGTCAATCACATAGGTTTGGTCATTGTCCTGCACACCGTAGAAGGTAAGTTCCCGCTCAACCGCCGCCTGGTCGAAACCATACGAATTCTTGTGCGGCAAGAATTTGATCAATTCGGAAAGTTCAGCATCCGGCAAGAACTGAGCAGTCAACGGGCGCCACTGCTTGGCGCTAACTTCGATCTCGTATGTGCGGACCACCAACGAGCGCAAGCTTGGCAAGTCAACAACGCTGATTTCCGCAGAGCCGTCCGGCAAGAAGAAGGCTTCCATCAGGCTGCGCGAACCGCCATTCTCTATGAGCCGACGAACATCTGGGTATCCATCGTACCGCATCAACTGTGGGTTGTTGATGGGCAGGCCTATGCCCACTTCATACGAACCCGGTTCCAGCTTGAAGGCGTTATTCGTCTTACCAGCGGTCGCCTTGGCATCAAGAAAGATCTCGTCATCCTCGTCGCGATCCTCAACCTTGCGCACACGGACCATGGCCATTGTCGGTACCGATGAAACGAAAATGCCCTCCCTCTTCCGGTCGAGCTTCTTGTAGTTGAGAACACCCCTCTGATTGGAAGCGCCGGCCCTGGAATTGCCTGATTGAGACGATGATCGGCCGGCAGAATCTTCCTGTCGGCCGCCACGATTCTTAACGACGGGGCGAGCCTTCTGTTGCTCGAAGTAATCCATAGCCTTGCTGACGCAGAAAATTACGACGATGAGGATCCCGGCTGCGTAGACCATCTTCAGGATCATGCCGAACGGGTTGAATTGATCAGACCCGCCAGCAGAACCGGGTGGAGTCGATGATCGTGGCTTGCGCTTTCTCTTCTGCCGTACAGTCTGACCGGCCGAGACGCTACCGCCGGATTCCACGTCCGTCATGTCCGCGAACAACGACTCAAATTCGTCTTCGTCTTGGGATGGAACCTGGGTGGTTCTACCACAATATGAGCAGCGGACGACTTTCCCCTCATCGTCATCCTTCGCCCTGATGGTGTGACCGCAGTCTGCTTTGAATTCAATCATTGCATTCTTGATGTGGAGCGTTTGCCTCCAACGGCTACCCCACGCTACAGGGTGCGCGCAGTTTTAATAATCTCGAAGGCTTCGATAACATCACCTTCCTTGATATCATCGAATCCTTCAAGCCTCAATCCGCACTCCATTCCCGCCCGCACCTCTTTGGCATCATCCTTGAATCGTTTCAGTGAATCGATTCCGCAATTCTCACGAATGATAACACCCTGGCGTAGCAGCCTAACCCTACACGATCTTGCAATGAGTCCGTCCGTCACCATGCAGCCAGCTATGGCCCCTACCTTGCTGATCTTGAACACATTGCGAACCTCAAGGGTTGCCTTCGTTTCCAACCGCTCCTCCGGAGCCAGCAAGCCCTCAAGTGCCTTGCGGATATCATCAACTACATCGTAGATCACCTTGTACTCACGGATATCGACGCGGCATTCTTCTGCGAGCTTGCGGGTTTTTGCACCCGGTGCGACCCTGAACGCGACGACGATAGCATTTGAAGCCTGAGCCAACAGAACATCACTGTCACTCACCGCACCAACGCCGGTATGGCGGATACTCAATGTAACCTGATCAGACGGTATTTCGCCCAATACATGCCGAAGGGCATCCACCGAACCATCCACATCCGCACGGATGACGAGGTCCAGCTCAGGAATCTCGCCAGAATCACGCTGCTTGAAAACATCCTCCAAGGTTTTGGCTTTTT
>JAJDDP010000020.1 GCA_029260235.1 Phycisphaerae bacterium
ACTAAAGTAAGAGAATTAGTGGAAGGCAGCAAAGAGTAGTCGTGAGTAGTCGAGCAGACGTGGGTCTGTCGATACAGCCAGTGCGATTCTCGACGCCCGCATCGAGGCGGCAATTGGTATGGCTTCGAGAGCCACCTCGGATCGTTGACCAACCAACGATATTCCGGGGGCGAACGGTGTGCCGCAAATTGAGATCACTAGCGCTTGGCTTCGTTGCTATCTATCCCCCTGACACGTGCCAAGCACCAACCAGTGCGCAGGCGTAGTATCCACTCAACGGTTAATAAACTCAGGGGTTGAGGTAGTATACAGGGGAACGCGTAGCTATCCGCGTGACCAGTGCTTGCTCTCGTCGGCAGGTAGCGCTGCTACATCCCGAACGATGTGTTCAACGACGACGCAGCCACCATCCTTGTCTGTGGCCGTCACTTTGAACACGCCGAGGGACATGGAAGCGGCCTCGGCCATCGCTATCTCCAAATCAAATTGGGGAGGTTTCAAGAGCGATCGCCTGGACGGCCTCATCCTTTACGCACGCCAGTTGAGCCAGTCCACCCACCTCAGACGGTTCTGAATCTCATCATCAATCCAATCGGCGGGAATGATCGTCAATGAGCGACCTTCGACCCGACGCTCTCTGCTGTCGAGAAAACGAACACAGGGATTCTCGCTGGTGCGCACAACGTATCCCAACCAATGATGAGTACTCCTGACGGCCTCGCCCCGATAGATCATCCCAAGCTCCGATTCAGCCAGAAGGTGAGTTTCCGCCAACTTCGCTCGATTCAGGGTATGCGGACCAATTGATCGCCTCGTGTCGCCCTTGATTGTTGCGAGAAACGCTGATGCGCAAGGGTCGTCCTAGCAACTTCTGATAAATCCTCTTGACTGCCCAGAAAGGAGAAATCACCTTATGGGCCTATTGCGGCTCTTGATCGACCTCATCGCCAGGCTGCGGCCCCTTCAACGGAACGTCCCCAGCCACACCAAGCGACAGGCCTTCGGGCCTCGTTGGTCCAAGCATCCAACGGTTAGTAAACTCAGGTATTGAGGTAGTATAGAAGGGAAAGCATAGCTAGCGAACTGTGACCGCATCGGTGTAACAGCCCGTCGCCGGCGTGGCGCCATCTCGGTTAGTCCATTGAATATCGAGTGTCTGTGATCCGCTTGAAAGGTCTTGCACGGTCCACGACCAGAGCTTTCCGTCTCCAAAAGCTTCCTCACCGTTGACGGTTACCGAGAGGGCCTTGTGATCGAATTCAAAATCAACGATGTCACCGTTCTGTACTTGCGGCGCGTCTCCGCTATCACACTGCATGTTCTCAAAGCTGGAGCAGATAAACACGACGGCGCCAATGCACTCGTTGACAGTACAGATGTCTCCGTCATCGCAACTTGCATCTGTGGTGCATTCTCGGCCATCTGTTGGGCTGCCCCCAAAGAACGGCGCCTCCGGATAGATGATGCTGCAGATGGCTGCTGCCCGAGAACCGTCGGGGGCATTGTCGTCGAAACCGCAGGCGGAGTTACAAGCTTCGCTGCTGCCGCCTTCGTCGGTCGGGGTGCATTCGTCCGGACCGCCCTCTTCAAGAGTGGCGGCGATGAGGGGGATCTCGATATCGAAGGCGCCGCCGGCATTCACGATGACGCAGATGCTGAATTCGCCGGAGTTGATCAGCTCGAGCGTGTCGCAACTGAGATCGACCTCTCGGGGTTCGACCGAAACCGGGTTGAGCACTTCATCGACGACAACGAAGAACGGCCCGTAGAATTCACCCGACTCGCAGACGGTCTCGACTTCGTCGGCAGCGGCCACGCGACCGCTGAATTCGAAGGTCGTAGATTGCAGCGGCAAAAAGCCGATCTTTCCCAGGCCGTTGGTGGCGGGTTGAATAATAGGAGCAAAGCGGGTGAGGTCGAGGGTTCCACCGGAGACCGGGCCGTTGGAAAGGCTAACCGTGAAGACGCCGGCTTTGCTGACCGCTTCGCTCGCGGAGGCGGCGATTTGACCAGTGCCTTGCAAGTCGGTGTCGAGGATGAATGTTTCGAAGTCGCCGCCGTTGTTACCACCGCCGCCCTGTCCACCACTATCACCATCTCCGTTGCCGCCATTTCCGCCGCCACCGCCTCCAGGTGCGCCCCCAGTACACCCGGAACCGATGGAACAAGCGATTATCGAGATTGCCACGAATGTTGTGCGGCCAAACCGTTTCTTGCGTGGATGTCGGGTCATCATTCTAGCTCCGGAACGCTTGTCGTCTCTGATCAAGGGCGTCGCCCAACGCCAACTGGCCACAGGCTTGTGGTCTCCCGCTGTGCCAGCAGACGCTGACTTAGGCCTGTGCTTTCAGAGGGGATTGGCCCGGTGCCCTTCAAATCTGCCTCGAGATGTTGGAACCTCGATCCACACCAGTGGCCCGTGGCATCGGCGGGGTTCTCTTGAGCAGTCAAACGACGGGAGATCTGAGTCCCAAAGATGGCGGCTGTGCTCCGTAATCTATTGTCGTTAAAGGATGTAAGATCAATTCCGGGACTTGAACTAGGCCTACATATCCGGAGAATGGGTGACAATGGCTTGGGCCGATCAAGCCAACGGGTCTAGTTCTGTTTGATCTTCTTGGGATCCTGGGCGTACATGGAATCCGGCCAACTCAATCTAACAACTGCAACCAGCACGCTTCTCTTGGAGGGTCTCAAGGATCCGAGCAATGAGTCGGTCTGGAAGAAGTACATCGAAAGATACCGGCCCACGCTCTTGAAGTACGCCTGCCGCGTGGGGATTGATCGCGAGGACGCCGAGGACGTTGCCCAGCAGACTCTAGCCGCTTTTGCCGAGGCATTCCAGCAGGGTAAGTATGACCGTGAGAAAGGCCGCCTCCGCACTTGGCTCTTCGGGATCGCCCGGAACCAGATCTTGAACTGGCGCAAGCGGCGTGCCAAGCGGGAGAGATCCATCAGTTCTCCGGAAAACGAGACTGACTTCTTCGAACGGATAGCTTCGGCCGATCAGCTGGAGGAATTCTGGGAGCAGGAATGGAAAGACGCTGTGCTGGCAGAGTGTCTCCGCGAGGCGCAACGCACGGTTGAACCGCGAACATTCGATGCCTTCCGTCTCTTTGCGTGCGAAGGATGGTCTGCCCAACGCGTGGGCGAGCACCTTGAGATTTCCGAGAACGCGGTCTTTGGCGCCAAGCGGCGCGTTCTTCACCGAATACGCGAGTTGCTGCCCCAGTTGGAGGAGCATTGGTAGATCTTGTTTGCGCGGCAGATCGGCGTGGCACAGAACCAATAGCTTTAGAAGACCATTGAACACCTGACGGCGAGCCGGATAAGGGCGCAGTAGGAGCCGCCAATCGCCGGCAGGATCTTTGCAGGATTCACCATGAATTCATCGTGCCCCAACTCTGACCAACTTGAGCGATTCGTGATTGGCGTTTGCGAGCTCGATGAAAATCGGGACATAGCTGGCCACATAACCGCATGCAGCAACTGTCGGCAATGGGTGGCAGACGCGCAAACCGATGAGGCCCTGCTTCCTGGCATCCGTCGGCTGATCGGGGGACTCGATTGGGGCGCCGAATGTCACCAGGGCGATGGCGGCGGTGGCGAACCTGCCGACAAGGTGATTCCAACTTCTATCCCGGGGTATGATATTGTCTCCTTGCTCGGCGAGGGCGGCATGGGGACAGTCTATGAGGCACATCAGAAATCGCCCGATAGACGCGTTGCCTTGAAAGTCATCAGAGCCGGTGCGATGTCGAAGAACGCGGTCCATCGTTTCAAGCGCGAAACGGACATGCTGGGGCGACTGAATCACCGCGGGATCGCCCAAATCTATGAAGCTGGAACCGCCCATGAAGGCTCTCGCAGTGTTCCCTACTTCGCCATGGAATTTGTCTCCGGTCTTCGGTTGACAGAATTCGCTAAGGAGAGAGGCTTTGGGGTGCGTGAACGAGTTGAGCTTCTTGCTCGCGTTTGTGATGCTGTTGATCATGCTCACCGAAACAACGTAGTTCACCGCGATCTAAAGCCGAGCAATGTGTTGGTGTCGGAATCCGGCCAGCCCAAAATTCTGGACTTCGGCATCGCTCGCGCGACCGACTCGGACATCCAGCTTCAAACATTGCAAACGGATGCAGGACAACTTGTGGGCACCATCTCCTACATGAGCCCGGAGCAGGTGGCCGGCAATCCATCTCGTATTGACAAACGGACAGACGTGTATTCTCTAGGCGTGATAGCCTACGAACTCCTTGTTGGTCGGTCTCCCCACAACCTGCGCGGCAAAATCGTTCCTGAGGCAGCACGAATCATCAAGGAAGATGATCCTTCACTTCTCGGTTCGATTGACAGGTCTTTGCGAGGCGACATCGAAGCCATTGTGTGTCAGGCGATGGAGAAAAATCCTGACCGGCGATACCAATCTGCTGAAGCATTCGCTGCTGATCTCACGTGCTTCTTGAACGATGAGCCTATCCTCGCTCGTCCTCCCGGAACGTTGTATCAGATCAGGAAGTTTTCGCGACGACACAAGATGTTCGTCGGCGGCCTAGCCATCGCTTTTCTGGGCCTGTCGTGCGGGTTGATTGTCGCGACCCTAGAGGCGGCAAAGGCGGGGCGTCAGCGCGACCGAGCCGTTGAGGCTGAACTCGCCGCCCAAAACGCGGCGGCCAGGGCGCGCATCCAGACCCTGCAGGCGGAGCGGACGCTCGATTTTCTCCGCGAAATGCTCGGCTCCGCTTCGCCGATGATGGCTCCACACGATCTGACTGTTCGCGAACTCCTGGAGCGTGCCTCGGTTCGCGCCGGCGCTGAACTTGCAGATGAACCAGCCATTGAGTCCGCCGTGCGCACGGCCATTGGTTCTGCGTACATAGGGATTGGCATGTACGAAGCCGCGGTTGGTCAGTTGCAAGTGGCGCTGAGACTGCAGCGCGACCTTTACGGCGACATCCACGAAGATACCGTCGGCACGGTCTTGAACTTGGCTTACGCGTATGGGCTTCGAGGACAATTTGAAACTTCAGAGAACCTCCTCTCCGAGTTGCTCACCGCTCTTGACGGGGTCGAGGATGAGAAACACAATCGAATCGCTGCTGCATACGATCAACTGGCTGAAGTACTTCGTGAGAAAGGGGATCTGGAGGCTGCCATCAAGGCTCGAGCTACTGCGCTGAAAGTTTGCCTCCAAGGCCACCAAGCGGCAGGTACGGAATGTACTTTGTTGAAGAGAAGCCTAGGCGAGCTACATCATGCCCTTGGCGAGTACGACGAAGCGCTCCGATTGTACGACGAGGCACTGGCGGAGCAGCAAGCTTTCTTAGGAGAAGATCATGCTGATTTGTCCTGGACTCTGCACTGCCGGGCCACGCTGCTCCATGAACGCGGCGGCCTAGTCAGCGCGGAGGTTGCATACCGAGAAACCACCGAATTTCAAAGGCGTGTCTTGGGCGACGAGCATGTAGAGCTAGCCATAAACATGAGCATGTTGTCGGCACTCTTGGTGCAAAAGCACGAATACATAGAGGCGGAGAAACTGTTGGTGGACTCGCTGGCAATGCGCCGGTCTTTGTTGGGCGACGAACATGTCCATATTGCGATGCACTTGTTCAACATGGGAGGGTTCTATCAACAACTCGGACTTCTCGAGAAAGCTGAAACTTTTCTTCAAGATGCGCTGGCCATGCGGCGCAAGCTTCATGGGCCTAGCCATCCGATGACAGTCCAGGCTACCCAGTCGCTGGCATCTCTGTTGTTTGATCGCGGGCGGTTTGCCCAAGCCGAAGAACTCCTACTTGAAGTCATCGACGCCCGCCTCATGCTCTGTTCCGAGCAAGACTTCGCTGTCCTGTCTGCGCGCTCCGATCTTGCCCGAGTTTGGATTCAGCAAGGCCATCTGGCGGAGGCAGAGATGATCTTACTCGACGTGCTAGCGGCGCATCGGCACGATCCTGATGAGTGGCCCGGCGGTCTGGCCGTGACACTCGAGAGGCTGGCCAATCTCGAACTTCACAGAAGCGGCTACGCGGCTGCGTGGGAGTATGCTCACGAAGCGGTTTCGATCAGACGCGCAGCAGGGTCGATCGATGGTCAGCACTTAGCCCGCGCCTTGGAGACCTCGGGCAGCATTCTGCTCGCCCAAGTTAGCGCCGAAGAGGCTGAGCCGTACTTAACTGAAGCCGCTGAGATCCGAGCGAAAGCGCTGCCGAAGGAACATTGGGAGACGGCGTACGGACAAGTGCTGTTGGCCGTTTGTCGGATGAAGTTTCAGCCCGATGATGAGGCAGCGACTCTGCTTCTGGCCGGCTCAGAGGTTCTTCGAGCAGTCTTAGGTGAACAGCACCCCAAGACTGTCTTCGCACTTCACCAACTCGCAAAACCGAACTAGCAGGGCACCAAGCTACTGTCTTGCTGTTGTCAAATGCTCGAAGCGCCTGCTTCTTGCCCCGAACCTTGCATCACCGCATGCGCCAGCTGCTTCGATGGTACACCCAGGAACCACAGTACCGCGCTACTGACCGCAAGAACCGTATCCCCCTGTGTTCCAACTCAGTTGCAGATCCACTTCCGCCTCGATCCAGACATCCAAATCATCGAATGTATTGCCGTTGTTCGAAGCAGTTCCAGAAACAATCGAGCGAACAGGGGAAGCAGGAGGAAATGAAATCTGAAATCAATATGCCTATGATGATGCCGGCGGCCGCAGTGGCCAGTAGTGCCAAAGAGCCGAGCGCTGCGGCGAACGCACCACTCACCAATATTGACTGCAGGGCCGCAATGTACTTGGTTCCGGCTACCACGGCGACCAGGAGTAGTCCGGCGATGGCCGCTCCGTCCCTTGCGAGACGATCGTTGACTTTGACGAAGGTGTTAATTGAGGTGCCCCTGGCCCGCTTGGAAGAGGCTGCCTCCGCGGACGTAAGGATCGTGTCGCCTGCTGCGACGGCTTCCAGTCGCCCTGGATATTCGTCGATCCACGCCCGCAGCCCATCGACATCGACGCCCCTTACGTCTTTCATCTCGACCAAGGCTGCCGTCAGCGCCGCATCGGAAAGATCAAGTGTGATCGTCTCGGCAGTAACGGTGCTGGTTTCATTGATGGTCAGGTCAACCGAACTTGAGTCCTCCGTCCAGACCATGGTAAGGCTCACATCGGGGGCAACCACGGAGACTGGCCGGGACCGCTCATCGACGGCGATCTCAACGTTGCCCTCGCCCGTCACGATGCTGTACCGATTTACGACGCCTTGCTTTCGGTACACCGTTACGGCGATTTCTTCATCGTCGTTGCGGTAGGCGGCCAAAATGTCGTCGAAAGGATCGGCGACTACGGCCATCGTATCTGAACCCACCTCGGCCAGAGATTCGCGCGTGCGCAGTTGATACGGTGAAAGCGACCATTCGCCATACTCCCATTTCCCATGCAGCAGCGCGCCATCGAGCACGATCTCTCCGCTCCAGCGGAGGCGATTGCCAGGATCGTTTAGAGACCACCGCTGCCCTTCAAAGTGATCGCCCATCCACTGGGCCTCGATGACGTAATCCGCGTCGTCGTAGGCATCCTCAATTCTTAGCGTGCTGCCGTCGAACCTCACCTGCGCTTCGCCGATAGCCTGTGTCGGATCGGAGGGTGTTTCGTAGTCACTAGAGACACTCATCCATGTACCGGCCAAGTCCGCAGGATCCGCCGAGCCCGCTTTGGTGAATCCGAACGACATACGCTCGTCGCCGTTCCAATTTCCATGAAGGGTGGCCCCTGTCGGATCAACGAAGCCGGACCATCTGGTCGTCGAATCAGATGTACTTTCAAAGCGCTGCCCATCAAAAGTCGCAAAAACAGACCAGTACGTGCCAGCCGCATAATCACCCTCGAAGAGAACCCGGTGATTGTCGTCGCGCTGATGGACGTAGAGGTTGGTGCCGTCGAAGATGATCGCTGCCTGACCGCGCAGGGCGTTGGTGAGTTCGCCATTGTTATAGCTGCTCATCCAGCGGCCCGTGAGTGGTGTGGTCATTACAGCCGGCTCGTCTTCTCGCGTGAATGTGTGTTGGGCGACCATCGAGTCAGCACCCTCAATCAACACAAAGAGTTCGCTGCCCTCGCCATCCGGCAGCCCAGTCCAGCGGTTGCCGTCACTATCGATCCCCACGAATCCACCCGACTCACTCCACGCCGCGTCGAACCGTAGTATTGTGTTTGTTGGGTCCAGAACACTCAGCATCTGCCCATCGTAGGCACAGATGAGCCGGGTGGCGGCTACATCATCGACCCAACTTCCCGTCAATTCGGGGGATGGTGCAGCTGGGCGGCGGAGCACCCACATGCGAACCTCACTGCCATCATCGGCAGACAAGGTCAGTGAATCACCATCATCGGAGAACTCACCGCGACAAGCAGGTGGCTCGCCAAAGAGGCCGCCGATGTCGAGATCGCCGCCCTGGAACGAGGGGCCACAAGTCCCAGTGAGCACGGCGCCGTCGAAGCGCCCGTCAAAGTTCCAACCACTCCCGTCAACCTCGCTGATCGTGATGTTCACGGTGTCGCCTAATTGTCCGCCTGTCGCCAAGCCGCGCATAGCAGCGCCGTTCCCGGTGCGTGCGCTGATCCAGTAGCCATCAATCGATTGAGCGCCTGCTGAGTCGCTTGAACTGTCCGTGCTGTTGTCATTCGCAATGTCGCCGATGTTGTCATCGCCGTTTGCGTTTGCGTTACCGTTGTCGCTGTTGTCGCCCGTGATATTGCCTTTGACCATGCCACCCTGACTGCTTGCAACTTTGCCCTGATTGCAGCCCGAAAGGAGCGTACCTTGCCCCGCGATCATCAGGCAAGTGCACAGCATGCGCAGCCCATCGTTGGATTGCGTGCCGGCATCGTTCCATGAGATTCGCATTACATACCTCCAGAACATAGGGAACCTGAACATCTGCACCGATTCCTATGGCTTTCGCACGCAGTCACCCGTCCAAGTGAATTGCGTTCCCGTGTCAATCATCTCGAAGTCGCTCACCTGAATGATGTCGAGATCGCGGCTCTCCAGCAGGCCTGCCCATTTGGCCGTCGTAAATCGATCACTCTGCGCCGTCAGGGCGACGTTCCCGGCGTCGGCGAGAACTATCCCGTACTTCTGCATGGCGCGGGCCACGACTCGCGCCCCCTCATTGGGTAGATCGCCCAGTGGATAGTCGGCACGAAGCCGAAATCGAGCACCGTAGGGAGGCGCCGTGTTAGGTCCGCTGGTTGCGCCCGTCGAGTGCGTTGCCGGTTGGACATAAACCCTCTCACGAATCCGCTCGTTCGGAAGAATGAACCGAATCGCGTGATCGATCGAACCTGCCGCGACTTCGTCTGCGCTAAAGAGCAGCGGTGCGATCGGAAAACCGGCTGCGTCGGCGCTAGTGCATTCAAGGCCGCGTCCTTCAGCACCGTAGTCGCGGGTCAGATCCCAAACCGCCAGGCAACCACCGAAAAACTTGCCATCGACGATGTTCGCACGCCACATTTCGTACAACGTGTTGGTTGGTTCGTGGACAACGATCAGGTGGCAGTCCCCGTCGTTCACACACTCGTAGCCGCCCTCCCCTTCTATTGCGCCCCCGTCGGGAATCGGCAGATCGGCGATGTCACAGTCCGGCGAGAAGTGATCTTCGGTCGGTGTGAACGCCTCAAACTCCGTCGAATCGTCGGCAGTTAGCACCTCGATTGAGAAATCGATCTGCATTCGGCCAAATCCCCAACCGCCATCACCTTCTAGCCACTCGATTACGGCGTCGGATTGTTCATCCAGGGTTGCCGATGATATGTCCTCGTACCACACCGAGCTCGCGGGAAACGTCACCGGACTTCTCGAATCGCCAGGAGTCGTATCCGGCTCCGTTGGCGTGTCACCGGTTCCGCCGCCACACCCGATGCCGATATCGATGACCTCGATATCGCTGAGTACTACGAACGAGTTCCTGCCGTCGGCGTCCATGATCTTGATCTCATGCACACCTGATCCGCCGGGTCGATCTAGCCAGAGCGAGGCGATTCGCCCATCAGGCAGCACGCATGGAGAATTGTCATTGAAGAACTCAGTGGCCACCAGCGTCGGCGAATCGGAGCCTGGAGAAATCTGCCAGATCTGGCAACCCGGTTCAGCCACTATGCTGCCGTCCGGCGCGTAGTCAGGATGATGTAGTGAGCAGCCAATGCCGTCCCACTCGGGCCTGCCTTCGGTGGTTATGACCACGCGGAAGCTGCGGCCATCGGTACCCACTTCGCAGACGGCTGCGGGTGGGTTGCTGTATTCTCCGTCACCGCAATCAAAGACCACGGTACTCCCGTCAGCGGAGATGGCTGGCTGGGAATGGTAGTCATACTGAGAATCGCCTGTTAGCAGCCGCGGCTCGCTCCATGAGCCGTTCTCTCGTGTGGTGACAAATAAGTCCGCAATGTTGGGGCCCTCACCACTAGGAAATACGATCATTTCTCCGTCGTTGGAGATGGCACTAAAGGGGTCAGCGCCCGGTGCATCGACGTGAATGACCTCGCCCCCCACCGACACTGCATCGGCACTCGTCAAATTGAAGTCGATCACCGACAAACAGGGCCAGCCATTGCATTCCAGATCGAAGCGGTCCGAATTGAGCACCAACCACTCGCCATTCGGCGATATGTTCAGGGAGTCATCCTCAAAACCCGAAGCCAGTGCATTGAGAGCTGTGCTGACGTTTTCGGCTTCGGCACCCTCGGTCGCTTGGATCCAGTAGACACCGTCGTCCAGGGTAAAGGTAACCCAAGCAGGGCCATCGGAGCCTCCATCCCCGCTGCCTTGGTCCTCGGCCACACATTGCCCGCCTTCGCAAGTCTGGCCGTCCGGGCAATCTTCGGACGCGCATTCAGCTCCGCCACCCTCTGACCCATTGTCATTCCCTTGTGTCTCTCCTCCCTCTGACTCATTGCCATTCCCCCCGCCACCGGCCGGCGCGTTGCAGCCAATACCTGAATGAAGGATCCCAACGGCTAGGAACCCCAACAGTAAGATCCGTCCGTATCCACCCCACGACATGACAGCACCTCCACATAATTACCCAATGATCGACGAAGGAAACTCGCCGCCAGCAGCCATATGCTGGACCCGCTGGAGTCTCTCTACCAAGTAAGCTGAGAACGAGCGGTACATCCCGCCACTTTTTTTCTGAATTCTACAAGAAAGCCTGTCCATCGAATTGGCTACAGAACCACTTCAACCGGATATCCCAGCTGGGCTTCTGCCGTTGGTTGATCTTGGTGCTCATCAATGGCCCCGAGGGCCGACAGGTCACCTAGCCCGCCTTGTTTGCCAGATCCGAACGGTCTTGTCATCACTGGCTGACACGATCTGAGCACCGTCAGGTGAGAAAGCCACGGCGTTGACTGACTTGTCGTGGCCGTGGAGTGTGAGTGCCAGGGCGCCGGTGCCGGCATCCCAGACTTTCAGGGTCCCGTCGAAAGATGCGGAGACAATGCGTTCCCCATTCCCCGAGTACGTGAGTGCCCGGATCGCACTCTGATGTCCGCGAAGGCTGGATCGTTGGCGGCCGGTTGCTACATCCCAGACGCTAACGAGTGCATCACCACTTCCGGAAATAACCGTGTTGCCATCAGGCGAAAAAGCCACGCAACCGACGGCATCAGTGTGACCATCGAGCGAGCGAATCCTCGCGCCGGTCTCGACGTCGAGCAAGTGCACATACTTGTCAGACGTGCCCACAGCGACCAATGAACCGTTTGGCGAGACCGCCGCGCTCGTTAGCGGCGCCTCCAATGTTTCCTGCCAGAGTAGTTGACCAGAATCGATGGCCCAGGCCTTGACGGTGCTATCACGGCTGACGGATAAGATCCGCTTTCCATCCGGCGCGTAACTCACTGAAGTGACTGCTCCTTTGTGGCCACCGAGAGCAGTAAGCTCCTGTGCTTCTGCGACGTCCCAAATTCGGATCGAATGATCCCCGCCGCCACTCACCAAGTGGCGGCCATCCGGAGAAAAATCGATCGCGTAAACCGGCGCCTCATGACCTTCAAGCGTTGCTAGCGCTTGTCGCTTAGCTGGGTCCCAGATCTTGACGAGGCGATCTCCTGCCGCTGAAGCAACGAGTCTACCATCAGGAGAAACTGCAACCGCTAGAACCTCGTTCTGGTGGCCGCGGAGCACGACAGGTTGGTGCGTGAGATCCGGATCCCACAGCCTTAGAGTTCCGTCCATGCTCGAAGTGACCAAACTTCGTCCGTCGGGACTGAAATCCACGGCCACTGCACCCTGTTCATGGCCGACGAGCCTCGTCAGCGGCTGGTGGCTTTCTGCATTCCAAATCTGGACCCCCAAAAAGGTTGCCGCCGCTATCCGCTTGCCATCGGGGCTGTACCTCACCGCATCGACCGTCGCGCCATGAGGCGCCAACGTGTGCAGCTCCTTCCCAGTCTTTGTGTCCCAGACCTTGACGGTCAGATCCCAGCTCCCGGTTATGAGCCGCTCACCGTCAGGTCGAAACTGGATCGATGCGACGCAGTCGGAATGACCGCCTAGGGCAAGCAGTTCTTCACCGTTGGCCGCATCCCAGACGTAGGCCATGCCGTCCAGGCCGGACGCGGCGACGCGACTTCCATCAGGCGAGAAGGCTACGCTGTATACGGCATTTTGGGTTCCAGAGAGGGTGACAAACTCCTGGCCGCTGTCAGCATTCAGTATGTTGACGGGTGATCGGTCGCCACCGTACGCGATGTAGTGCCCATCTTGCGAGAACGCTAGAACATTTGCGGTTCCGCTGGGTCTGCGAACGACCCAAACCTCACGCCCGGATTGTGCATCCCACAGGCGTAGCGTGCCATCACGGTTGCAGGAAGCAACTTGACTCGCATCGGGAGAGTAGATAGCGGCTGCAACATTCGCATTGTGTTCACCCAATGTTCGGACAACAGCGCCCGTCGCTACATCCCAAATTCTTAATGTTCCGTCTTCGCCGAAGGAGAGCAGATGTTTGCCATCCGGCGAATAGTCGATGCCGATGACCAATCCGTCATGTCCACGAATAGTCCTGAGGCTGTCGTCTGATCGCCAACGCAGGTAATCCCATTCCCAGCCGACTAGATCGCGCGGACAGCCCTCGAGTAGTTGGTTGAGTTGAACGATATTGGCCGACTCAAGGGCATTTTGAGCCAGGGCCATTGAATTGAAGTAAAGACTGCGCCGTAATGATTCCGCTCGTTTCTCCGCGCGGGCGTAGAAAACTGTCATCGCGGCCGCAAACACGGTTAGCATAGTTACAAAAACCAGACCAGTTACCACAGCGGCTCGATAACGCCGAAGTGTCAGACGAAGAACATAGATACGGCTGTCTCTACGAGCGGCAATCGGTTCTCCTGCGAGAAAGTGGCGAATATCGCGTACGAGGTCACCCACAGATTCGTAGCGACGCTCCCTGTCCTTTTGCAGCGCCTTTAGGATGATGGTCTCGACATCGCCTATCAGTGTCTGATCGATGGTGCCAAGACGAGTCGGTTCCTGTTCGCGAACGATTCGTGTGGCTTCGAACAAGCTAGCTTGATGAATCTCGTAGGGCAGTCTCCTACCGAGAAGTTCGTACAGCACTACGCCGAGCGCATATACGTCGCTTCGCGTGTCCAGATCATGCGCGTTGGCCGCACACTGTTCCGGTGACATGTACTGAATGGTGCCGATGAGCTGGCCAACCTCCGTTTGCATCGTTGTCGCGGCAATGTCTGCATCTGTGGCGCGGGCTACACCAAAATCGATAACCTTCGGGAGACCGTCGGCGTCAACCAGGATATTCCCGGGTTTGAGGTCACGATGAATGATGCCTTTCTGGTGGCCATGCTGGACGGCGTCGCACACGCCGCAGAACAACTTGAGTCGTTCGTGCATCCCCAAATAATTATCCTGCGCGTAGGTCGTGATGGGCTTGGCGTCCGGAATTAACTCCATCGCAAAAAAAGGGACGGCTTCAACGCCGGTGCCATGGGTGCCGGCCTCATACACCTGGGCGATGCCGGGATGGCGCAGCTTGGCTAGCAGCTCCGATTCAAACTCGAAGCGACGCAATGCGAATGGTGTAGCAACACCGCGCCGCATCAGCTTGACGGCCACGGTCCGACGAGGTTGGTCCTGGTCGGCTTCGTAGACAGTTCCCATTCCCCCGGACGCAATCAAATGCGTCAGGCAGTAGCGGCCAATTCGCTTACCGACCATCGGATCTAATTCATCTGGCAGCCTGCGCTGTTGTGGGTTGGGCGTGCCTGCAAGGAACCCCGGAGATGCGGCGTCGGCATGCCGCAGGAGGGTCTCCACTTCCGCCCGAATATCTTCGTCGGGACCGCACTCCCGCGCCAAGAACTCGGCACGTCTCTCCGGCGGAAGGTCAGCTGCTCGTTGAAACAGGTCTTCGACGCCATCGGCCGGATCGCCATCCATCAGTCAATCTCTCGGCTGCCGATCCGATGGATCGCCCAGTTCTTTGTGTAACCTCGCCCGGATGTATCGCCACTCCCGTTCGACCGTGCGCAGCGAGATGCCGAGCAACTCGGCAGTACCCTCTGCCGTCAATCCAGCGAAGAATCGGAGCATGACGATGTCGTACTTCCTCGTGTCCTCGGCCTTTAGATTCTCGAGCGCTTCGTCGAGGGCGAGCATGTCATCAGCGGGTGATTCTATAGCAATCACGAGATTGTCTGGATCAACTCGCTTGAGGCCGCCCCCATGTTTGCGCGTCGCCTTCCTACGGGCCTGCTCAATGAGAATGTCGCGCATGGCCCGGGCAGCGGCGAAGAAGAAGTGTCGCCGGTTTTCCCAATCTCTACCAGGAGCATGCAAGAGTCGAAGGTATGCTTCGTGTACGAGGGCGGTCGGTTGGAGCGTCTGACCTGGAGGCGTTTTTGACATCCACCCTGCCGCCAGCCTGCGCAGCTCGTCGTAGACGATCGGAAGAAGATCGGCGGATGCGCTGGGGTCGCCTCTGGCGGCCGCCTGAAGCAATTGAGTGACCGATCTGTCGTTCTGCTCTTCCATTCCACTCATCTGCGAGCGAATTCAACGGGTCTCGACCTTTGTCCTCAGTCTAGATTGCGGACGTGTTTATTCTAACCCGTCCTGCAGCTTGCTGCACGAATCCACCCATGGTGCCCCAGCGTGCTCGCATGCCCGCTCGATAATGCGCCAGAACGGTCTCAGTTCATCGCTCTGGACGTTTCGCCGCTTATGCCGCGTCGATCAATCCTTTTCAGGCACCGACAAGCAAGATGTTTCCGCATGATTCAAATTGTTGCCCGGAAGCGCTTCAGTCGAGCTCGTTGCTCGGATGGCTCCGCACGTGCACCGGCGAGTTCTCCAAGGTAGTTTCTCCGCTACGTCAATCCTTTGGGGCGCGCGGTGGGGCCGGGTGATTCGTCAGAGTCCGACTTGCTTCGGGCGATCGATTCCTGCAAGGGCCTGGTGTGACGGGGCCAACTCCCAGGAGTTCGTGCCCGGCGAGATTGACTGCGTATCGTCTGGATTGGGGCCGTCGCTCCCTGATGGGTCGTCTGCATGTGACACAATGACATCTCCGGACTGCTAACTCGATCCCGCGTTGCAAGTGCTCTGGCCACAGCCTATCAAGCGGCGGCTAACGCGCAAAACAAGTGTCGATGCCCAGGATTCAAAGAAGCGAATAGATGGGCTCCGGGCTCTCCCGTGCCAGCTTTCCTCCTCTCACCAACAAACATGGAGACTAATCATGAGTTCAGAGTCGTTCCAATGTAAGCTCACCGACTACATCCTCTCGGGCCATGCATTCCTGCATTGCCCGACCACCGAGAAAACCCGTTTCCAATCTGAACTGGCAACTATCGCCGAAGCTTTGCCAGATGATGGACGTCAGATCTTCACCTGGAGCCACGCCACAGGATGGCTCGACAGCACGAATGATCTGCCGAGGAGTAATCTGCCAAAGCAGCGAATTGCCTGTGCGCGCCCAGTACCCGTCCTGCGAGCTCTGAGGCGACTAGCGGGGCTTTGATTCACAGCTGGAAGTGCGACGCATATTCCTTCAGACCATCACGAATACGCGGGCACTCCCGCCAAAGGGAACGAATGTTGATGAGGACCAGGGTACGCCCCTGGTCTGCTATTCGCCACTCGGTTGGGCCTGTTCAGGAGCTAGCAGGGCTCGCCAATGCCGGGCTTTGTCCGGCTGTCTCCTGACTTCGTGGAACTCCACCAGGAATTCCACGACCTTCTTCGTCCTGGGATGATCGATGCCCACCGAATCGCGCAGCAGGATGAATGCTTCGGACAAGCGCTCTTTACTCTCATCGAACTGCTCCAGCTTCATCAAGCAGTGTCCTCGCCGCCCGAGCATGTCGCCTATGTACCAGTGACCCTCCGGCCAAGTCCGCCGGGCCGCGGTCAACGCTTCGGCGATCAGTGTTTCCGCCGCGGCATACTCCCCGCGTTGCACATAGAGCCCGGAAAGCTTGTGCATGGCGCTGAGAGTCCGCGTGTGAGTCGCGCCATACGCCGCTCGCCAAATGTCCAGCGTTTCGCGGTATAGCGGCACCGCAGCATCGTCCTCCCCCTGGTCTACCAGCAGGCCAGCCAGATTGGACAGGGTCGTGCCAACCTGGGGATGCCGGTCGCCGAGCAGCCGGCGCAGTGATACCAGCGCCTGGCGAAAGAGTAATTCGGCCTCCTCCAGCTGGTTCGTGTCTCTCAACAGCGCGGCCAAGTTGCTCAAACCGGTGGCGTAATCGGGGTGCTCGGTGCCGACCAGGCGTTCGCGCATCTCGAGGGCTCGACGCAACAACGACTCAGCTTCGTCGTGACGACCCAACTGGCCCAGCACCAAGCCCAAGCTGGTCATGGTTGTGGCGACGTTTGGGTGTTCGCCGCGAAGTTCGCGATCGATGGCCAGCGATTCTCGTAGCAGCGGCTCGGCTTCAGCATGGCGCAAGGTGCTGTACAGCAAGACGGCCAGGTTATTCAGGCTCGTGGCAACCGATGAATGGTTGTTACCCAGCAACTCACGACGCATGGCTAGTGCTTGTCTTTGCAGTTGTTCCGCTTGCTCGTATTGGTCCTTGACATTCAGGAGCCATCCCAGATTGCTCATCAGCTTGGCTACGTCTTCATGTTCGTCCCCATGTAGGGCCCGATGCATGGCCAGGGCTTCTCGGAACAGGGGCTCGGCGTCGTCGTAGTTCCCCCTCTCCTGCACTAGCCGGGCAAGCTTGTTGAGGCTATGAGCCAAATCCGGGTGGCCATCGGGATACAGGGTCCGACGAATTCGCACGGCTGAGCGGAGGTGTGGCTCTGCCTCCTCGAACAAACCCAAAGCGCGGTAGGTGTTGCCAACGGTCGTCCTCACGCTGGCCTCAACTTCGGGTTGATCGATGAGCGACTCATTGTCCAGCCGGGCCGCAGTCCGATCCAGGACCTCGCGAACGGTCACCTCCGGATTGCTGCCCGGCTCACTGGGATCTATGGAAGTGAGCATTTCCTGTAAGATCTCGTTGACGGCCTCAAATTTCCGCAGCTCTCGTCTTGCCTGCTGCTCGTTATCTTGGGCCCGTTCGCGCTGCTCGGCCTCAGCGATCTGAGCCTGCTGTGCTTGTCGCAATCGGTCCTGAGCAAGCCGTTCGGCGTTCGTTGCCCGAACAGCCTGCCAAGTGCTGACCGTTGCTCCGCCTAGCAAAGCCAGGAACACCGATACTGTCGCCCCGACTAGAACCCGGTTCCGTCGGGCGAATTTGCGAAATTGGTACAGCGTGCTCGCCCGGCGAGCGGTGATTGGTTCGTCGCGTAGATGTCGACGAATGTCTGAGGCCAATTCCGCCGCCGATTGGTATCGCCGGTTCTTATCCTTCTCCAGCGCCTTGGCCACAATCGTTTCAACGTCGCCGCGAAAGACCTGATTGATTGAACTCAATGGAGTCGGGTCTTCCTCGCGGATCACGCGGACTGCCTCCGGAATCACTCGCCTATTCAGGTCATAAGGCAACCGGCCGGCTAGCAGTTCGTATATGATCACACCAAGAGCATAGATGTCACTTCGCGTATCCAACTCGTCGGGATCGCCCGAGGCCTGCTCGGGGCTCATGTAGGGGATGGTGCCGATGAGCTGGGCGACGTCAGTCTGCATGGTCGTCAGTTGAAGGTCGCTGTCGGCCGCACGAGCCACGCCAAAATCGAGCACCTTAGGTTGGCCCGCCTTATCAACCAAGATGTTGGATGGCTTGAGGTCACGATGCACCACGCCTTCGACGTGGGCGTGCTGGATAGCGTCGCACACCTTGCTCATTAGTTCGAGTTGCTGCCTTGTTCCGCAATCATGTTTATGGCAGTATGTGCCCAACGGTAGCCCGTGAATGAACTCCATTGCGAAGTAGGGTTGCGGCCCGTTGCCGGTGTCAGCCGTATCAGCTTCGAAGATCTGGGCGATACCTGGATGTTGCAGCCGGCCAAGCATCTGCGACTCATGCTCGAAGCGCCTCAGTGAGGACGGAGTGGCACAGCCGGGCCTAATCACCTTCAAGGCAACGCGCCGGTGCGGCTTGTCTTGTTCCGCTTCATACACGACGCCCATTCCGCCGCGGCCCAGCTCGGCAACTATCCGATAGCGGCCGATCTCCTCAGGTAGGCGCAAGCTCGAGATAGCCGACGCGTTATCGCGGAGCACAGATCGGACGTTGACGGCCGCTCGTAAATTCTCTGCCACCTCCTCGGCCACGCCTCTGCAATCGTCACACGATTCCAGGTGTTGCTCGACGCGACTCCGGTCCGTCGTTGAGAGCTCGCCAGACACGCAGCGCTCAAGCTCTTCCAGTTCGGGGCAGGTCATGTTCACCGCCTTAGGTGATCTGTTCGTATTGTTCGCGTAATTCCCTTATGCGTTTCAAGACGCGATGCTTAGCGTTGTATACTGTCTTGACTGGCACGCCCATCAATTGGGCTGCCTGACTCGCCGACTTATCCTCCCGCACGGTCAACTCGAATGCCCGTAGTGTTGTCGTCTCGAATTCGGATTGCACGCGCTCGACACATTCGGTCCATAACGCCAACTCCCACTCGCGCTCCCATGTGTGGCCGGCATCGTGTTGGTCGGGCAACTCTTGCCAGAAGGCTGTGCCACCACCGACATCGATGAGTTTGGCGCCGCGGCGGGCTTCTTTCTGGCGATGCCTACGAATGTGGTTGAAAGTGATGCCGAAGAGCCATTGGCTGAGACGCCCCTTGTCCTGATCGTATCGGCCCTCACGGTGGGCCTCGGCGAAGGCCATCAGCGCATCCTGGGCAACGTCCTCAGCATCGGAACCCGACATGCCCACGCTTCTGGCGAAGTGAAGCAGTGGACGACGAAACCTGACCACGAAGCGCTGCCAAGCGTCATCATTACCGTAGTCGCGCAATCCGTTCAGGATGGTAGTGGTCGTCGTCCACTCCATGGCGTATTACCCCAGAACCTGAGTTCTCGCACTCTGCCAGGCCCGGCCAACCATTGTACTCCTTCTCGCGGATCATTGCCTACAGCCATCCATCCTCGCCCCAATCGGCAGCCTAACCTGCTTCCAGAAGAGCAGTTAGAAGAACACCCCCGTCGTCACCAAAAGAGCTGAGAAATCGGCCCGCGTCCTGCTGAACACCCTACGGACCCCGACGGAAGTCTGCAAAGGGCGGTCCGTCTGACGGCTGTTCTTTTGCGTTGATACTTGGCCGCTGTAGCGGCTGGGCTGTCTGGCTCACGCCGCGATACTGCGGAGCAAGGAAACCTCATGCAATCTGTACAATCCACCGCCAATGTCTGCCTTCGCGAAACGACGGGGGGCCAAAGAGCGGCTTGTGTAAGCCTATGCTGCATCATTGTGTTCGCGACTGAAGCGCTGGCCCAAGTTGGCACGCCGCCACCGTTCTTCTGCGGCAAGACCTATGTCTTTTCCAAGGCCGTGCCCAACGGCAACTTCCTCGCCGACCAGGCAGGTGCGATACGCATCGACACGATGCACTTCCTGAACCTGATCGAATTCAACAACCAGTGCCCCAATCCGCCACAAACGGTGTCGATGAGCGCCGTACTGAACTGCACGCCCGGACCATCCACCGGGCCTGAGCTGTTCGGACCGTTCGCCCTGAACGAGGGCTTCACCGAAATTCCGATAGACGTTGCTGTCCCGGCCGGGCCAGTGCGTGTATGTGATGTCATCGTCACCGCGACGGTCAGCTTCGCTGACGGAAGCCAGATCGCCCAGACGGCCGACCAGATTTTCAGCGTGGTCGAGGAGGCCTTCGGCAATCCGGTGCCGCGGCTGGAGATCGAACTCGTCGGTGATGACATCGTCCGCACTCACCCCGGCGATGGTGGAGCGTACACCTATAGGATTTCCAACAATGACCCATTCGAGTCTTTTGGCGGAACAGTAAGTATCGACATGCGTAACGTGTCGGGAACTCCAGCGGTGGTGAGCGGCCAGGACGACACCGCCATCGGATCGTTCGCTGTGGCAGAGGGCAATTTCTCCATCGCCTTCAGCGAAGATGTGCCGGCCGGAAATTGCGTTCAGTTCCTCGATTTCCCTAATCACGTCATGCCGCAGTCGATCAGTAAGGCAATTAGCATCGGTCCGAACGACTTCATCGATACGCAGTTCAAGGGCCGCACCTGGTTCATGAGCCCGAACGGCCACACTTGCGAGTCCACAGCCATCGTGGACGGGTTCTTCGACGGAGGCGATCCGGCTACGGCAGCCGCCGGCGTGACTTTGGCAGTAGATCATTCACAGACACGGACATTTACTTGTCCTACAGACACTGGTCGCGCCGCTACTGCACTATTCGACGGAGTAGCGGGGGGACCGGCCATCGGAATCAGCGCCGATTCCACCCAGGCCGGCGATCATCCGTTTCAGGTGAACTTCGGATTGGACCTAGCCAACATGGACATGCTGATCGATGGCACGCCGATTGGTGGAGGTACTCCAAACTTCTCTGGACCAACCCAAGTGGATGGTCAGCACGGTCGGCTGGTTGCGGAGTTCTCGTTCATCACTCCGCTGGCTTCTCCCGGCGCGATCATCACCCTGATTACTCCCATCATAGTGGAGCGGGACAACCTCGCCGCCAGCGACATCGTCACCGAGATCCGCGGCATGGATCTGGTCGGAGATGTTCCCGTTGGATTCGATGACATCGCCCCGGTTCTCCAGGGGCGGGTTGACGTGAGCGGCATAGTCGATCCCGAATACGACTCGATCCTCGACATCATGCACCAGATGAGTGCCGTTGGCGTCGAGCAGGGAACGTTCAACCAAGTGGCCATGACCAATCTGGACGTGGAGGTAGAACTGGTCGCTGCCGACGAATATGTAATCACGTCCACATGGACTGCCACGACGCCCGGCGCCACCCCGCTGATCGGTTTCGATGTCAGCAATGACTTCCGTGGCTTCGCGCGAAAGGGTGACGACGACGGCGATGCCATTCCTAACACCCTCGATAGCTGTCAGTACGTTTTCAACCCGGATCAAGAATTATCCGCTTGCAGCGGCAATGTCTCTCTTGACCAAGTGGATTTCATCGCCAGGGACGGTACAGCTCTGTTGCTGGATTCAGACTATGGGGTATTTGATGTTGCCCTGCCGAACCCCGGAGACGCGGTGTTGTTCGTCAACGCTGAGATCAACGGCGTCTGGCAAATACAGAACATGCCGGTGACCGGCATCGATTTTGTAGTGGATGTCGCGACGCAGGACTATCGCACGACTTTTGAAATTGGCCCCGCCGGCGTGAACGCGACGGGCACGACTCAGCAGGTAAGGTTGATGGCTGGTACCATGCGGAGGCAATTTGGTTTCCCGACGGACGTGCTAGGCGAATCCACGACGGTAGGACAAACAGAAAGGCGGCAGGGTGCTGACGAGTCGGGCCCGGAGAGTCCACCCCCGCCCGCTGGTGGGGGTGGCCCATTCCCTAAGCCTACCGGCGGACCCCATGTCCTCGAAACGGCGACCCGTCCGGGATTCGAAATGGTCGATCTCGATAGCGCGGACGACGAGAACGCATGCACGCCCGGCGCCATCGCCAGCAGCTTCGTGTGGCTGAACCGCAAGTACTGCCTGGGAGAGCCCGATCCACCCGGAGTGCTCGACACCATTCTGGCCGACCTGAAGCCGCGGCTTAGAACTTTCGACAGCGGCACAAAATACAAGAACATGGTACGCGGGAAGCTCGCCTACATTCGACACCACCGACTTCCACTGACCGTGGAGGCTCAGGGAAGGCAATCAGTCATACCAGACAATCCGTTCAACCCGGACGACCTGTTCAAACAAATGAAGCTCGGGCAAGACGTCGAACTAAGCATGAGATTCGGAGGCGAATCCTTGAGCGACAATGGCCACACCGCCGCGGTTGTGGAAATGACCAAGGAAGGCGACCTCTACACACTCACCATTCATGACGACGATGTTCAGGACCGGCCCGGCGGCAACGACAAACCGATCAAGGGTTGGCTTGCTCTGGAAGGGGGATTCTGGAGATTAAAGCGCGCCGGCGACGAGAAGAGAATCGTTGGCTGGATGGCTGAATCGCCGACCAAAGCTGCCATCAATCGAGCTGTTTGCGAGAAGGCAGACGCTGTACGTCTCTTCATCGAGGGGCTGGCTGGCTCGGCGACCGAGGCCGAATCGGATGAGATTATCCGCAAGGCGAGTCATCTCGACTTCTTGACCCGCCGTCTTTTCGAGAACATCAACTGCGATCCATTATCCACGCAGGAGCAGGGGGACAAGGCGCTCAACGCAGCCGTCGCGGTCAGCGAGTTGGAAGATCTGGCTCAAGAGGTCAAGGAGGATATCAATGACCCGGTGGGGCAGGCTGAAAAACTGGCCGCGACGCGCGACAAATCCGCCGAGATCAAGGACTTCTCTGTCGAACTCCGTGGTCTCTATCCTCCCGACGCCGATTTCGACGACGATCCGGACGACGAGGACAACGCCCCCAACGACGCAAACCCCGACCAGGCCGATTGCAATATGGATGGCATTGGTGACGTGCTCCAGCTGGCAGGAAACGACTGCAACCTCAACGGGATTCCTGACGACTGCGAAATCGGTGACCTCGACGGCGATCTGGATTCCGACCTGCAGGATTTCCAACTGTTCCAGCGCTGTTTCGGAGCGACCGTGGTCGTAGGCGGACCTTGCAGCGAAGCCGACTTGAATTGCGACGGCGTAGTCGATGCATTCGACCTCGCAATCTTGGCACTGAACATCAAGGGGCCTTTGTGAAATCGAGGTTAAATCACCAAATTCAAGCTCTGACTAACACGACAACGCGGGTTACGGATCTGGTGGGATACAGCGGCGGCGTACGAGATGATCAAAACCCATACGATTCCAATCGCCGCCCACTGGATCGAGGTCGGGGCAGTCAGGTGTAGGGATTGGCCAGGCTTCACGTTGCGTAGGCCTTCGTTGGTGTTGAGGACGTAATGGGCAAGCTCCCAGGGCAACACGAGTTTGACAAGTCCTCGGATGGTGGTTTGCCAGAAGGTGGCGCGCTGGTCGGCCATGGTCACGACCTGGAGCTTAAGTAGGCGCTTGCCGACTGTTGCTTGCCTAGCAGACGATTCGCACCAAGCCAAATAGATCCAGGCCGGCAAGACGAGCGTCATGAACACGGTGCCCTGAAAGGCCAACGCACTGCAGATGTCGAATAGGTTGGGGCCTCCCAGCCCTTCGAGCACGCGGGAGCCCGAAATTATCGCATCGAACTGCCTCGCCTCGATAGAACATCCGACGCTCCGATTCAGTCAGAAGGCGAGTTATGGCCAACTTCACTTGATTGAGGGTCCACGAACCAATTGATGACCTCGTGCAGCCCCTGCCTGTTGCGAGATACGCTGATCCCTATCTGCTTTCCCAGTAGATCCTGATAGGTGCTCCTGGAGTTGATGGCCAGCACCTGGCCTTGAAGTTCCAGCGGATTCCAGTGCATGGCCTTGACCACGAAATCCAGCAGTTGGCCGCACCGCAATTCGCGGACGGTAAGCCGAAAAGAGATGTACAGCTTGCGCTCAGACGAATCCTGAACCGTGAATCGAACTGATTTGCGGGTACGTGGGGGCTGGTATTCCCAATGGGTGATCGTGACGCGATGATAGCCGGGTTCGCAGATCCACTGGGATCGACGCTCTTTAGCCTTCGCGTCTTCAATCATTCTTGAACCAAATCCCATGACGTAGTTCCTAATCGAAGAGACGCATCGAATCTGAATGACTGCAGTAGCGCTATTGTAAGCCAATCCTTTGCGAGCGCAAGAACTCAATGTGGGTCATGTCGCCGACACCCTTCAACTTCGGCACCGGGTGCATACTGATCCCAATCCAATAGACGGCCACACGGGCCCACTGAGCGGGCGTGATCATCGGATGGCTCCGACATAGGCCCGAGCTCTTGCAAGCCCGCCAGCGTGCGCTCTGCGCTTCCTAGCGCCCTTCCAGTAGCAGTCTGAGTCGAGTCCGATCCCATCAGCCGTGGATCTGGCTCGACCTGGCTATTTCTCCCATTCTCAATCGACCTGGAGACGTGATATGACCAACGACGCAACCGCCAGCAACCTCACCGACTACATCCTCTCGGGCCATGCCTTCCTGCATTGCCCGACCACCGAGAAGACCCGTTTCCAATCTGAATTGACAACCATCGCCGAATCCTTGCCAGATGATGGTCGCCAGGTCTTCACTTGGAGCCACGCCACCGGATGGCTGGACAGCGAAGGAAATGCGCCTTCAGGTGTCCAAATTGGACAGCCCGATCCCCAGAAAGTGCCCCAGGAGATCCTGGAGCTGCCCGAAGCAGCCATTTTCGTACTGAAAGACTTCGGCTACTACGTCCAGGCCAAGGACTATTCGTATGCCGACATCGTCACCGCCTGGCTCTGCGAGATCCGTGATGTCCTGGCCAGCAGCGGTCGTACCGTCATCTTCCTCGGTCCAGACTTTGAGGTTCCAGCTGCGCTGGCCAATGATGTGACCACAGTCGAATTCCCCTTGCCCAACGATGAAGCAATCGAGAAGTCAGTTCGATTCGTCATGGATGGCCATGACTTTGATGAGGCAATCCTGCCATCCATTGTCTCGGCCTGTAGAGGGATGACCGAGCAACAAGTCGAGGATCGCACAGCCCTGGCCCTGCGGAAGTTCAAAACCCTGAATGCTGACGCAGCCAAGTTGATCCTGCATGAGAAGGCAGACCTACTGCGCCGGAGCGGCTTGTTGAAATATCTAGAGCCACCCCCAGGCTGTATGAGCCTCATCGGGGGCTGCGAAGCCGTCAAGGACCACATCCGACGTGACAAGACCTGCTTCGGGGAAGACGCGCAAGCATTCGGTATCGATTCCCCCAAAGGCATCATGCTGGTGGGCATCTCTGGCTGTGGAAAGACTGCGATTTCGCTCAACGCCGCGGCAGAGCTGAACATGCCCCTGATCCAGTTTGATGTTGGGGCCATGATGTCCAAGTGGGTGGGTGAATCTGAACGGAATGTCCGAGAAGCGCTTCGCCAGATCGAGGCCATGGCTCCCTGTGTTGTGCAGATGGATGAGATCGAGAAGGGGTTCGGCACAGTTGGCAGTGATGGCGAGCGGGTGGAAGAATGCGGATCGACTGTAAACGTCAGCCGCGTATGGGAAGTCGTAGACACACAGACCGGCCAATGCCTGACGACTTTCGACTGGACAGGCGAGCTGAACGTTCCCATTTCCGACGTGGCTGGGATTCCGACGGATGACAGTTCACATGACTACTTGTCTCTCGTCCCCTGCGAATCAACTCTCGAGCTTGTGCATACAGTCCAACAGCACGTTGGCCGTCAAGTTCAATTCAAGCGCCGTGAGGTGAGGGAGGCTGACCATGGGAAGGAATGACGCGTCCCCTCCAACCGAGTCGCCGTATCTGTCTCCGCGCGAACTAGCCGAACGGTGGCGATGTGCACGGTCCTCGGTGGATCGGATTGCTCGGCGGCTTGGACTATCGCGTCTCTGCCTAGGCGAAGGCCGAAACGGCATGGTGCGGTTCCTAAGGGAGGAGGTGGAACAATACGAAGAATCGCGGCGGGTCTGATCGTCGCAATCACAAATCTCTATCTCGCATGGCTACCCCGGGAAGATCGCGAGTCCCCCGGGGTGGCGGCGTGCGCTACATGCGTTCATGGTTGATTTGCGACGAATCACTGCGAGACTGTGTTTGCTAGCACTGGTCTCGGTTATTGAGAAAAAGCTGCCTTTTGATTCGGAAACGAAGAAGTCCTCAAATTCTGGATTATTGAATGAGAATTCCATGTCCTCCCGCGCTCCGTTCAGCTAGTATTGAGTTTGTTCACGGGCCGGTGGGCATCAAGGTACGCGTGCGGAGTCGGGCACAATCACCTCCCCCACCACACCAAGGATGACACATTGAGAGCCGTCAGACCACGCCCATGGGATCGGCCAGTTTGGCCTGGCTGAAGCGCATAGTCCGCGCAGCCCGATTGAGGGGCCGTGCGCAGCGTGCAGCGGCAGTACATGCCATGCGTCTGAAAGGATCAAGAAGAATGCGCGCATTGCCCACCCTCTGTACGGTCATCATGATGCTAGCGGGCGCTGCAGTAGGGCTGACGGTCGCAGCGCCGGCAGATGCCCAATGTCCAGGCCCAGACGTCGACAGCGACGGCATCGGCGACGCCTGCGACAATTGCCCGTTGATTTCCAATCCGACGCAGGCGAACAGCGACGGATCGGCCTCCTTCCCCCGGGCGGTCAACTACGGCGCGGGCGCCACCTCCTGGTCCGTGGCCATCGGCGATCTTGACGGCAACGGCAGTCCCGACTTGGTGGTGGCGAACAACAGCAGCGACAACGTCTCGGTGCTGCTGGGTAATGGAGACGGCACCTTCGCCCCGAGGGTCAACTACGCCGCGGCCAGCAGTCCCCGTTCCGTGGCCATCGGCGACCTCAACGCCGACGGCACGCTCGACCTGGCGGTGGCGTGCGCATGGGGATCCGGCAACGTCTCGGTGCTGCTGGGTAATGGAGACGGCACCTTTGCAGCAGCGGTCAACTCCGGCGGTTGGGGCACCGGTCCGGCTTCCGTGGCCATCGGCGACCTCAATGGCGACGGCAGTCCCGACCTGGCCGTGTCAAGCTACGTCAGCAACCTCGTCAGGGTGCGACTGGGTAATGGAGACGGCACCTTCGCCGGGGGGAGCTTCTACCCCGTGAGCGACCTGCCCTACTACTTGGCCATCGGCGACCTCAACGGCGACGGCAGTCCCGACCTGGCCGTGTCATGCTATTTATACAACATCGTCTCGGTGCTGCTGGGCAATGGCGACGGCACCTTCGCCGCGGCGGTCGACGACACCTCGGGCAACGGCCCCTACTCCGTGGCCATCGGCGACCTGAACGGCGACGGCAACCCCGACCTGGCGGTGGCAAGATGGGACTACGTCGTGGTGCACCAGGGCAATGGCGACGGCACCCTCGGCCCGCGCACACCCCACGTCGCGGGCAACGATCCCCGTTCCGTGGCCATCGGCGATCTTGACGGCGACGGCAGTCTCGACCTGGCGGTGGCGAACCTTGATGACGCCAACGTCTCGGTGCTGCTGGGCAATGGCGACTTCACCTTCGCCCCGAAGGTCGACTACAGTGTGGGCAACGATCCCATCTCCGTGGCCATCGGCGATCTTGACGGCGACGGCAGCCGCGACCTAGTGACGGCGAACCGCCACCTCGGCAACGTGTCGGTGCTGCTGAATACCGGCGACGGCCTCGGCGATGCCTGCGACCCGTGCTTTGGAACGCCCAATGTGGACTTCGATGGAGATGGCTATTGCGACTCGGCCGACAACTGCCCATTCTTTGCTAATCCGGGCCAGGATGATACGGACTGCAACACCAACGGCATCCCCGACGAGTGTGAGTTAGCGGGCAAGGACTGCAACACCAACGGCATCCCCGACGAGTGCGACATTTCCAGTGGCGCACCCGACTGCAACACCAATGGCATCCCCGACGAGTGCGACACGGACTGCAACACCAACGGCATCCCCGACGAGTGCGAAATCTCCGGCGGCGCACCGGACTGCAACACCAACGGCATCCCCGACGAGTGCGACATTTCCAGTGGCGCACCCGACTGCAACACCAACGGCATCCCCGACGAGTGCGACACGGACTGCAACACCAACGGCTTCCCAGACGAGTGCGACATCGCCGGCTTTGTCTTCGTCGATACATCAGCGGGTTTGTTTATCACGACCCCGGGCGGCATCGCAGTCGATACCATTGTCGCGCCACCCGACGCCGGCGAGGACGTCGTCGTTATCCTAGAATTTGCCAACACCGGGCCGGGAAGCGTCGTCACGCTGTCCATCAACGGCACGGTCGTGGCGGGCTCCGCTCTCAGCGGAGCGCCGACCTGTGGGGTACAAGCGACCGCTCTCATCGTTCCAGCTGAGACATTCAACTCTCTGACGGATCCAGCCAGCAGCGACGGCAACGCGCTCCTGTCCTACCAACTCAACGGGACTCAAGTTTGCGGCCCCGGGAACATGGTGGCGACTACGAGCTTTGCGACCTTAGTCCTGGACGACTGCAACACCAACGGCATCCCCGACGAGTGCGACACGGACTGCAACACCAACGGCATCCCCGACGAGTGCGACACGGACTGCAACACCAACGGCATCCCCGACGAGTGCGACACGGACTGCAACACCAACGGCTTCCCGGACGAGTGCGACATTTCCAGTGGCGCACCCGACTGCAACACCAACGGCATCCCCGACGAATGCGAAATCCCCAGCCCGGCCACTCTCTTTGCCCCGAAGGTGAGCTACGGCGCCGGCGATGCTCCTCTATCAGTGGCGGTGGGCGACCTCGACGGCGACGGCGATCTGGACCTGGCCACCGCGAATTCCAATAGCGACGACGTGTCGGTCCTGCTGAACATCAACGGGACCGGGACCTTCGACGCCGATGTGCTCTACGGCGTCGGCGATGCTCCTCTCTCCGTGGCGATCGGCGACCTGAACGGCGACGGCGACCTGGACCTGGCCGTCGCGAGTTGGTTCAGCAACGACGTGTCGGTCCTGCTGAACAACGGAGGCGGGACCGGGACCTTCGCCGCTAGTTCGCCCTATGGCGCCGGCAATGCTCCTCAATCCGTAGCGTTGGGCGACCTGGATGGCGACGGCGACCTGGACTTGGCGGTGGCGGATGCTGATAGCGATAAGGTGTCGGTCCTGCTCCACAATGATGGTGACTGCAATGGCAACGGTGTGCCGGACAACTGCGAGACCTTCACGGACTGCAACACCAACGGCGTTCCTGACGAGTGCGAGATCGCGGGCGGGACCAGCAATGACTGCAACACCAACGGCATTCCTGACGATTGCGAGCCGGACACGGACGCCGACGGACTACCCGATGCCTGCGATGCCTGTGCGGGCGGCGCTGCCAGCGGCGACAGCGACGCAAGCGGCGGCGTAGATCTTGACGATTACACGGAGTTCAACGGCTGCTTGGTCGGCCCCGGCGGCGGCTTGGGCCTCGGCTGCGAGTGCTTCGATTTTGACAGTGACGGTGACAACGACCTGGAGGACTTCGGCGCGTTCGCTCGATTGCTGGCGCCGTAAGGCTCGCTGGATCGCCGCCGATGTGGCCGTGGATGCAGAAGCCCGACCATTGGGGCATATTGACCAGGGTTGTGATACCGACCTGGATGACTATGCGCTCTTCCAGAGTGGATTCACTGGGACCGCTCCATAGTCTGCCAACTAGAGCCCACCGCTCAATTTCTCCCAATAGGGCTCGACAACCCAGCGCTTTCGCCGCCGTTTGCGACGCCCCCGCCCCTGGGCCGAGAGTGTTGCGCAGTTTACCCGATCTTGGCAGCAATCGCAGCAGCCCGCTCTCGATCAGCTTCTGCATAAATCTCAGCGGCTGCGATCGTCGTTTGGCCAAGCAGTACTTTGGCAGACTCCAGCCCATACTCCTTCCTCACCCTGGTGGCGAATGAGTGTCGAAGTTGATGCGGGTGCCAATGATGTTCCCGCCTCCATTTTTTGAGTTCATCACGTTGTTGGGGCGTGAGATCTCGCTGGCGGATTCTTGACAGCTCTGGGTGAGGGAATGCCTTTTCGATTCCCCGCTGGATCCCCCGCCGGTAGCTGGCAGTCGTGTATCGCTGCTGCGGCTGCCGCCTAGGTGATCGTTTCCGGTTGGTACCGGGGCGATTACCGCACGACTTTGGAGTCTTGCGGTGACGATGCAGCTCGGCTCGACGTTCAACGTCGGCATCGATAGCGCTGAAGAGATAGCCACTCAATTCAGGTTGGAGGAAGGGTCTGATCACAGCCTGCGCCTTTGGCCCGGGTTCGACAACTCGCGAATGCCCATGGTGTTCTGTCTTGTGCGATGCCGGGCGATAGATCCAGATCGCCCCGTCCATTTCAATGTCGCAAGCCCGCATGATGACGACTTCACCTGATCGCATTCCTGTTAGCCGTTGCAATTCGATCATTGCCCAGACCTGCTTGGAGACGTGAGGACGCACAGCATTCACGGACGCATCGTCGATAGGCCTTACGGGGTTGGTGTCCCGAGCCTCGCTGCGGCCCCTTCTCAGTCCGCCAATCGCCTGCAGCCCGTGGAGAACCGCGGGGGCGATCAACTCGTTTTCCACCCCCCATCTCACCATCCGCTTGATCCGGTTGATGTTGTCGTTGATGTACTTACGGCTGTGCCCCGCGTCAATCATGGCACCGCGAACAGCCTTCAATTTCAGCGGTGTGAACTGACCGGCGGGGAGGGAAGCGTAGAGGCGCTTGAGCGGACGCATCGCTGCCTTGATCCCATTGATTTCGTCTGTAGGCCTTCCATTCTTGCGGTAGTATGTGTTCGCGAATCGCCAGTAGGCCAAGATCAATTCTGCGATCGCTAGCTCCGCCGTCCCAGGAACGAGCTGACGTCCGCGGGCGAGCCACTCAGCAATGACACGATCGTAGTGCTCCTGAGCTGCGGCGCTGCCGAACTTCCCCAAGTAGATCCACTTGCCGTCGAGAACAACGGCTGCTTGTCCGGTCGCCTTGTGATGTCGAAGTTTGGGCGCTGACTGATGTTTGACGGGCATGCGAGCATTCTCCAAAATAACGCAAAAGGAGTAGTACTACTCCCTTTCCATTGCTTTCGAGCCGCTCTACCCGACGCAGGTAGGTACGTTAAGTTCAACGTTCGGCATGACTTACGGAAATCGGGGCGAGAGGATTCGAACCTCCGACCTCTGCGTCCCGAACGCAGCGCTCTAGCCAGGCTGAGCCACGCCCCGATATTCGGCCTGAACATGCTAGGCTGGCACTGATTCTCTGTCAATGGAAACGCGTGCTTGGACATCCGCCTCTTGCCTCCAGAACCCCCTTTGCCATTCCCGGAAACACTGTTTCTTGCTAGCCTCTTGCTTGTTTGGAGCAACACCATGCCTCGACCCTCTACTTAGTTCTTGTGGCACGCTGGGACATGCCTTGGCCACAAATCGTGGCGTATGAGTGAACACCGTTGCGGACGGTGCTGTTGCGTTTGGTTCCTCTAATCACTCTTAGCGCACCATGTTCTGTGGCCAGCGGTAAGCGACCGATGCGATGGCCTATCCCGCTACGAATATCCCGATGGCGCGAACTGCCTGCATGTCGATGAGCAGCCAGCCGCTCCGGGGCCACGGATTTGCGCGGCTTCAAACTCGACGCCGAGAGAAAAGGCCCGCACAACCTCGGGCCAGTCTGGCTTCCTCCCAGGAGCGCTTTCGGGCGAGTCATCCCCCGACAGCCTGGCGGTGCGCCGAACGGCCATCCACCGGCCAGGAGTGCGCCCGGGTCGCTCAAGATCCCGGCGGGCACTCTTAGCCTCCCACCAGCCTCCTCCCAGAGCCTAAATCGATGGCAAATTGACCGTTGCCCTTGTCGCTTCTTGGGCGGCCTCAGCGAGGGAATCCACTGGCCAATCGGCCATTTTTTTCCTGATTCCATAAACTACCACTTGCAAAGCGCAGCGATTGCGCTAAATATGCAGTACAGACAGAATAATTGATCGATTCCCGTGGATCAGTCAAAACACCCTCAGTTGAATTCTGACTGCCACAGTTGTTTCGGGCAAATGGGCTCGGAGTTCTTGCTAGGCGACATTTCTCGACAGACTTGCTCACTTTGAAGGGGCTTCAAATGGCCGTGCGACATCACATCAAGGTGCTGGTGATTGACGACGATCAATCAGTCTGCAAAACGGTAGGCCTGCTCTTGGAAGACCAGGGTTACCGCCCGCGGACATTCACCGATCCTGCCGAGGCGCTCAAGTCAGCGGCTGAGGACACTTGCCAAATTGCGCTGGTTGATCTTCGCATGCCCAAGGTAGACGGGGCTGAGGTTGTCCGCTTGCTCAAAGAAGCTGACGACCGGATGGCCATCATCGTGATGACCGCTTACCCCGATCTCGAATCGGTGGCTGAAACCATGCGACGGGGAGCAACGGACTACTTAGCCAAGCCATTCAAACAGGATGAGCTGATCGCCGCGGTAGACCGGGCTTGTCAAAAACTTGGTTTGATATATACGTCCGAGTCCGACCTCAACAAGCTGATAGGCCAGCGTATCCGAACCGAACGGCTGCGACAGAACTTGACACTCCGTCAGCTCTCTGATCGGACGGACCTGACCACGTCTCAGCTATCCCAGGTCGAGCTGGGCAAGAACGCTGCCTCCATCTGGGCGCTGGCCCGGATTAGCAATGCACTTGGGCTTCGACTGTCGGCCTTGCTGTCGGGGCTGTAGGGTTGTTGGTCGGAGCCTCGCGATAGGCGCTTCGATACGATTCGCCCCAGCCTATTGCTTGCAACTTTCGATCCTACTAGGTCATACTCTGCGAATTAAAATCCCCCAACGAGGCCTGACATGAAATCGTATCGCAAGGAACTCTGGTTCGAAGTCCCCGCCCGCCGGGGATTCGTGAACATTACCCACCAAGTCCAAGAGGCGATCAACGATAGCCAAATCCAGGAAGGCCTCTGCCTAGTCAACGCCATGCACATCACGGCTAGCGTGTTCATCAACGATGCCGAAGACGGCCTGCTGGGCGACTACGACCGCTGGCTTGAACAGTTGGCCCCGCATGGGCCTATCGATCAGTATCGCCACAACGACACCGGCGAAGACAACGCCGACGCTCATCTCAAACGCCAAGTCATGGGCAGGGGAGTGACCGTCGCGGTCACCGAGGGCCAACTTGATTTTGGACCCTGGGAACAGATATTCTACGGCGAGTTCGATGGCCGACGCCGGAAGCGAGCCTTGGTCAAGATCATCGGCGAATAGATCTGAGCTACGCGCCGGCCGGTTCAACCGCCGCCAGACCCCGTATCAAGAAAGTCGAAGCCGAATGTTGCTCCTAGGAAGTCATCTCAGCGTAGCCGGCGGATTGCACCTTGCGGTGGAAGCAGCTGACGAGTTGGGCATCCAGGCCCTTCAGGTGTTCACCGCCAATCAACGTCAATGGCAACCCAAGCCTCCGACCGAAGAGAGCATCGAAGCGTTCAAAAATGCACTCGCCCGTTCGGGCGTCAAGTTTGTGGTCTCCCACGCCTCTTACCTCATCAACCTAGCCACAGCCGATCCCGCCAATCGCGGAAAATCGATAGAGGCTATGCGGGCTGAGATTGATCGATGCGATGCGTTGGGGATCAAGCATTGCGTTGTCCATCCGGGCGCACATCTGGGCGCCGGCGAAGAAGAAGCAATCGCCCGCATCGCCGATGCCCTCGACGAAATCTACGAAGCCATACCAAAATCGAAAGTACGCACGCTGCTAGAAACAACAGCAGGTCAAGGTACCTGCATAGGCCACAGATTTGAACACCTGGGCGATATCATCAAAGCCGCCAATTGCAAGAAGCATCTGGGCGTCTGCCTAGACACCTGCCACATGCACGCAGCCGGTTACGACCTCTGCACCGAAGGGGGATACGAGAAGACGATGCGAAGCCTAGTTCGTTGCGTAGGCAAGACCCGCATACGTTGCATCCACCTAAACGACAGCAAAACTCCGTTCGCCTCACGGAAAGACCGCCACGAACACATAGGCCAAGGCACCATCGGAGACGACGCCTTCCGGTTCATCATCAATGATCCAAGGTTTGAAGGACTACCCAGCATCCTGGAAACCGAGAAAGGCGAGAACGAGAAGGCGGCAAACTTGGACAAGATCAACCTAGCACGACTTAGGAAACTCGCCAACTGAAGTAAGCATAGGGCGAACAAAGCCCAGGCAATTGCTACGGCCATGGATAAGATCGCAACTCATCAACAGTGATACCGCGCTGATAAGGGTCAGGCAGCGGATCACGGATGTAGGGGTCGGCCCATTTGGTGATGCGGGCGAAGGCATCATCATCGAGGTCCATAAGATCACTTGTGTAGAGATCCGAAGGTAGGCCCAACGTATCTAGTGCTTGCCTATCCGCTTCCCCAAGGAGCAAGTAGTAGGCTGTTCGCCCCTTCAAGAACGAACAGAGATTTGTTCCAGCAATTGCGAGTGTATCGGTCTCGCCGACCATGATAACAGGGCAGTCCTCACTGCGCGGCTTTCCTTCGGGCAGCCAGACACCGAAATGCTCCCCGCCACCGTTGCCACCAAAGACCAAGAGTTCCTCTGGCACCAGCCACCCCCAATCTCGCAATTTCGATGACAGGTTCACGAGAGAGAACTCACTCTCGTCCGATGGCTTGAGGCCAACGAATTGCAGATCTCCCCCGACTAAGTGGAGACCATTGCTCATCTCGTACATCGCGCGGAAAACCCTGGGAAGTGTTCGACCTAGCGAATCTTCAGCTTCAAAGATCTCATCATCGGTCGCGCCGTCGTTCCAGGTGTGGTGGCTCATTGATCGATGCCAGCACCTTAGCAACGGTTCCATCGGGGGAATCCTAGTGCGCGGAGCCGGGTTCTCATTCGTCCGTGACACAGTGCCGCCTTTCTCCACCGACATGACCTTCAACTGCGCTGGTAAGAATAGAGCGAGATGGCGCGACGAAGTAGACCGCGCCTAGCTCCTCGCACTGTACCGATCCACATCACCGAACACATCGATCGCCCGGAACTTGGTCAAGAACTTGGCGCCGTGCACTGCCCCGGCTGGGACGAAGTAACTGTCACCTTGGGCGTAATGCCGGGTCTCGCCCGCGATGGTCAGTTCCATCTCCCCTTCGACTACGATGCCCCACTGCGGTCCGTGGCTGTGCGGGGGTACTTCGCAGCCGGCTTCGATCTCGAAGAAGACGATCTGGTGATTCTCGCCTTGCGAGAGCCAACCCGTGACACCTGAGAGTGGCAGTTCTACTTCCGGAAGGGTCTTGATCGTCTCGGAATAATCTGCATTCGACATTTGGATTGCTCCTGTGATGGGCTAATGATTGGTTGACGACGACCGCAGAACAGTGGGCTGCCCAAGTTGGCGTGCGATTCAGCCAGCACGGCACTCAAGCGCTGACGTCTCTACCTAGCAAACGGGCGACTTCGACGACATCCTTATCGCCCCGGCCTGAAAGGTTGACCACGATATTCGCTTGCTTGGGCAACGTCGGGGCTAGCTCGATGGCATGGGCGATGGCGTGGGCTGACTCTAGCGCGGGAATGATCCCCTCGGTCTCGCATAGCATCGAAAACGCCTCCAGCGCCTGCTTGTCGTCCGTAGCTACATACTCAACTCGGCCCGTCTCGTGCCAATGGGAGTGCTCGGGACCGACACCGGGATAATCCAAACCGGCTGACACGGAATGAACCGGCGAAGTCTGGCCGTCCGCATCCTGCAACACATAGGTGTGCATACCGTGCAAAACTCCCGGCGCCCCAGCCAAGATAGTTGCCGCGTGCAGGCCCTTCCCTACGCCCTCCCCCGCCGCTTCTACGCCGATCAGCCGCACATCCGCATCGTCTTCGAACGGTGAGAATACACCGGCAGCATTGCTACCGCCGCCGACACAGGCGATGACTACATCGGGCAGGCAGCTGTGTTGCGCTCGCATCTGTGCCCGAGTCTCTCGGCCTATCACCGATTGAAAATCGCGGACGATCATAGGAAACGGATGAGGCCCCATCACGCTGCCGATCAGGTAGTGGGTAGTGTCAGACGATGACATCCAATCGCGGAGCGTTTCGTTGATAGCATCCTTGAGCGTCTTTTGCCCACTCTCAACCGAGACGACCTTAGCCCCCAGCAGTTCCATGCGAAACACGTTGAGCGCTTGGCGGCGAATATCTTCTGCACCCATGTATACGACACAGTCCAAGCCAAAACAGGCCGCAGCAGTTGCGGTAGCTACGCCGTGTTGGCCTGCGCCGGTCTCAGCAATCACCCGAGGCTTGCCCATGCGCGTGGTCAGCAATGCCTGCCCCAACGTATTGTTGATCTTGTGGGCCCCAGTGTGATTCAGATCCTCCCGCTTGAGGAAAATTCGGGCACCACCGAGTCGATCCGTGAGACGCGTCGCGTAATAAAGCGGGCTGGGGCGCCCGGCGTAGTCCGCGAGATAGACATCCAACTCGTTCCAAAAGGCGGGGTCATCGCAAGCAGCCCGATAGGCATCTGCAAGTTGCTGAACGGCGGCGGTCAGCGTCTCAGGAATGAACTGACCGCCAAACGCACCGAACCGCCCAGACGAGTCAGGCCAAGATCGATTCCCAGGCCCGCTCAATCGCCCAGCCACCGTGTGGTCACGACCGCTCATCGCCTGCTCCTGCTTTAGTCTCGATGAACTGCCGCATGGCTTCGTAGGTGGCGGGGCTTAGGTGATGTTCGATGCCTTCGGCGTCGGTCACGGCGTCGCCGGCTGGTACGCCTAGCGCGAGCAGAAAATCCAACACCAGCCTGTGCCGTTGACGGCACTTGTCAGCCAACTGCTTGCCCTGCTCGGTGAGGAAAATCGACCGGTACGGCTCGGAGGTAACCAGCCCCTCGCGTTTCAAACGGGCCACCGATTTGGTGACGGTGACCTGGCTGACCCCCAGGCGGGCAGCAATATCCACCGCCCGGGCCTCGCCCGTTTCGGCGATCAGGTCGTCGATCAGCTCGACATAATCCTCGGCCAATTCCCGAGCGTGGTCGGCCCGGGTCCGCTGAAACCGATGCGTACTGTCCAGTTCCGTCGATTCAGCATCATTTTTTGCGGACGAAGG
>JAJDDP010000191.1 GCA_029260235.1 Phycisphaerae bacterium
GCGGTTGCGTCCTACGGTCCCAGTCAGCCCAATCCTCTGGCAGTAGTTGGCCGGCGCCCGACCCGAACTCACGCCATGAGGCGCCGTGCCCGTCCCGGTCGCCGGTCAACCAATCTGCAGGGTCGACTCGTACTATCCAAAGTCTAGGTGCGCAACAATCGCCCGGCGCCGATCCTTAAAGCGACTTAAGGAAGATGGGCCTACCGAGCGACGGGGGCTCCGCTATTGGCGCCGCTGGCTGGCGATATCAGTACTGGGACAGCCCCTTTGAGCTGATCCACGGCAGACGTTTCCTCGGCACAGGTGGAGTATGTGTCAGGTCAATTGCTAGAAGGAAGCGGTCATGCTCTCCACCAGTTCAACCGCAGATAGCCTCGGATAGGATCGTAAAATGGTCGTCAATCCCAAGGTCCGGTAAGCCGAAGTATCCCATAGGAAATGTGGTTGTGCCGCCCGAGGCCAAGAGGGCTTGGCAGGAAGAGCGTACATCCAATAGCGAGGCCTGTATGCACGTCCTATTTGTTGGAGAACCGGACAACGGCTTCAACTGCTCCGCGCACAATGCGGGTGCATTGGCTGATTTGGGCGCAGAGGCCCAGTTCGACAGCAACGATGGCTGGCGCTCTCGGGCGTGGAAAGCAACTTGCGCCCGAACCGACGCCATCCACCTGGTTACCTATTGCCAGCAAAATTGGGTGCAATTGAGAAAACTCTGGCGGGCCAGGATGGCCGGGGTTTCCATAGTGCGGTATTGGGTAGGCTCGGATTGTTTGTGGGCGGCACACCATGAGCCATCGCGGAGATTCGCCCTGGCATTGGACCATCTTGGCGTAGTCAACTTAGCCGTGGCAGAGCACTTGGTGGATGAATTAGGTCGTATCGGCGTACGGGCCGAGTATACGCCGATCATCACGCCGCACATCTCTGCCTTAGCCAAGCCGCATCCCCTACCCAGTCAATTCACGGTGCTGTGCTACTTGCCCACCATCAAGAGAGAGTTCTACGGTGGTCCTGTCCTGGATCGGCTCATGGAGGAGATGCCCGATGTCCATTTCATTGTCCTTTGCGACGAAGGGACCGATTACCACGACAGACCAAATGTCGAGTCGCTTGGCTATGTGGAAGACTTGGAGCGGACCATAGGCCGATCCACCGTCCACGTCCGACCAACCATGCACGACGGCATGCCCAGGCTCATGTTGGAAATGCTCTCCCAAGGACGTCATGCAGTCGCTTGCCAGCCCTACCCTCACTGTGTCCAGGCAGCAGACTATGAAAGCACTAAGGAAGCCTTGTCGGAAATGAAGTCGAAGGCCGATTTCAACTTGGCCGGCCGCGAGTTTGTGTGTGGGCACTTTGAAACGAGACGAACAGCCCGGATTCTCTTTGACCGCTTTGAGAAAGAGTGCTCCCCAGGTCGACTCAGCCTCGCCAAGCAAGGCAAGTGGCAGGCTGCCCGCTTGCTCAGTCGCTGCCCTTGGATGTTAAGTCGAATGGACGAGGACTTGCCTCTGCCCGAGGCGTTGCCTGAAGAAGCCATCGCCCTGCGCACCGTCCTCCGGGGATATCAGAGAACCTGCCCACACATGTTCGCCCGGGAGGCATCGCAACGATGAGGATTCTGCTGCTCAGCGAAGCACGCTGCACGCATACCCAGCGATGGGCCAAAGCCTTGGCGGGCCGCGACTGGGAGATTGTGCTCCTTTCCGAGTCGGAACATCCGCTGGAAAATATTCGAGCCATCAAACTCCAAACACCACCGCTAGGCCTCAGATTTCCGCAGGGATGGTGGGGGCGGCGAATCAAGTTCTTGAAGTCCACAATCGCGCAGGTACAGCCCGACATCATTCACATGCACTACCTCCAAGATCTTCCATTGGAGGGGTTGCAGGGAGTAGAGAGCAATGCACCGAGATCCACGAACCCAACCGGGCCTCCCTTGGTGATCTCTACATGGGGCGCCGATATCATTCAAGATGATACGGTTCCGATTGACACTGCCGACCAGCGGACGCGCAAGATTGAACTATTGCACGGTGCGAGTGCAGTGACATCCACAACGCAGTTCCTAGCCGGCAAAACGGCTTGCTATGCAGGGATCGATGAAAACGATATCACGGTAATACCCTTCGGCGTTGATCTGAAGAAGTTTGCGCCGCCATCGGGCGAGTCTTCCTCCAAAATTCGCCGCGTTGGCTTCGTTAAGCACCTGCTGCCCAAGTACGGCCCGGATCTATTCATCCGATCGATGCCCCTCGTTCTGGAAAAGTTCCCTGAGACGAGGTTTGTCATCGTCGGGGAAGGCCCACAGGAACACGACTTGAAGAAGTTAGCCCAGGAACTGCGCGTCGGTTCTGCCATCGAGTGGAAAGGATTTGTCGAGAATGATCGCATTCCGGCACTCTTGACATCTCTGCATGCGATGGTGATGCCATCAATTTCAGAATCAGAAACCTTCGGCGTCTCGGCGGTGGAAGCGCAGGCCGTCGGCGTTCCTGTTGTCTTTAGCAATTTGCCCGGCGTCCGAGAAGCCATCATCGACAACATTGGCGGGTTGGCTGTGCCGCCTGGCAACTCGGATACGCTTGCCGAAGCTGTTTGCAGGTTGATGTCCGATCCCGTTCTACACAAACGACTGTCCATCGGCGCACGGCAAACCGTCCAAGGCCGATTCGATTTCGACGAGAACGTCACCCAGATGGATCGCGTTTACCAAGAAGTCATGGCCCAATGTCCCTCTGTAGCCGTCTGAGACCTCTATGCCACAAGACCTGAACAACTGTCAATCTCTCTTGGACCGTAACGGCAAGCATGCCCTGTTTATGGTTACCGACTTTGCCCCTTGCCCGAGTGTGGGGCGAATCCGAACCCAAAAAATGTGCAAGTTCCTGCCTGAGTTTGGCTGGCGAACGAGCGTTCTTACGGTGGACCCTCCGCCGGGGACGCGAATCGATCTCGCCCTTCTGGCCGAGGTTCCTGGCGAGACTAAGGTCCACCGTGTGCCCTGTCCTCAGCCGGTCGAGATTGCGATTCGAGCGATGAAACGGCTGTCAGGTGTGCGCCGACATAAAGATACGCCGCAGCCCAAGCATGGATCAGGCCAGCAGCAAGAACCGACTGAGTCGAACGGACGGCTGGATTTTGCGTCGAAACGGCTTGATCGTTTCAAGCATCGTTTGAACAGACTATTCATGATTCCAGACGACACCGCCGCTTCAATTCCTGCCATGGTGCAAAGGGCAGTCCAGCTGATTCGAGATGACCACGTAGATCTGCTGGTTGCATCGGTGCCGGGATTCTCGCCTTGGATCGCTGCAGTTCTTGCAGGTCGATTGACCGGCGTTCCGGTCGTCGTGGATTACCGCGACCTCTGGTGTGGTGACGTGTTGCGGCACTGGGTGGGCCCAATTCGGCTAAGGCTTGAACGCAACCTTGAACGCTGGGCGCTGAGACGCTCTAGTGCAGTTGTAAGCGTCTCCGCCGGAAAGATCGACTATTTAAAAACGTTCGCACCCTCCGTTTGCAACCTGGAATTTGCCACGATTTACAACGGATTCGACTATGACGATGTTCGTGGCATGAAGCCCGTTCGTGATTCGCGAGACGCCGGCAGGCTGCTCTTGGTCTACGCCGGGAAGCTTTACGGCAATCGCCGCATCGACTCCATCGTGGCCGCCATTGGCCAAGCAGTCGGGTCGGGGCGTATCCCAGCCCATGCTCTCCGGCTGAGGATTTACGGGAGCATGGACGATCCACAAGCGCAGCGGGTGGCTGCCCTCGTCGAGCGGCATCACCTTCAAGACATCGTCGAATACGATGGCTACGTGACCCGGAGCGAGTCCTTGGCCCGCCTGCTCGCGGCCGACGGCCTGGTCTTGGTCGTCGATCCTGGTGAAACATCAAGTAGCGTCATACCTAGCAAGTTGACGGAGTATTTTGCGCTCGGGCGGCGCATTTTGGCTACGTGTCCAGACGGCGAAGTCCGGCAAGCACTCCACCACAGTGGGCGTGCATTCTTCGCCGCCGCCGAGCATCCGCAGCAACTTGAGACTGCGCTGACATCGCTCTACGACCAATGGTGTGCCTCGGCAGAACCACCGGCGGTGGAGGCCGATCTAGGCCTCGTCCCCACCCGCCGGGAAAACGCCGAACAACTCGCAGGCATCCTTGGAAGAGTCGTCAAAGAAGCGAGGGAATCGAAGATCCACGAACTCCAATCCTCCGAGGCTGCACAATGTGTACCTGGCAGATGGGAACCAAGCAGCGCATGAACGAACGACCGCACATTCTGCTCGTTGAGATGGGCACCGGGCGCGGCGGAGCCACCCGCTGCTTGCTTTCTCTGGTCGAGCTATGTCGCAGTATTGATTGGAAAGTCTCGGTGGCGACTGCCTATCGTATTCCGGAGCTTGAGGGCGGCAATGCAGACTGCAATGTCATTCGGCTATACCAGGATGCCGCGTTTCAGCGGGGGACACGACTGCGTGGCCTTCGCACGCTTGAATATGGCAAGCCCAACCGGTGGCGTTCGATCAGCTCATTCATGCTGGCGGCGGCTATGGCGGATCTACCGGTCGCTCGACGCCTCGCCCGCTATGTACGTAGCAATGCGGTAAGCCTGATTCATGCCAATAACGAATTACTCGTCAACCGGGCTGCGATCCTCGCAGGAAGGCTGGCTCGCACGCCGGTGATATCTCACCAGCGAGGCTGGATTCATCCATCCTGGGCCAACCGTCACCTCTGCCGCTGGACGACGCAGATCATCGCCGTCTCTGACGCTATTGCCAGTGACCTGACCAGCGCGAATATTGCATCAGAGAAAATTACGCGCGTCTACGATGGCATCGATCTGACCAGGTTCAGTTCGGATGCGGCGACGCGCCAGGCCGCACGCAGCAGATTGGGCTATGAACCGCAGCACGAAGTCATTGGCCTACCGGCGGTCTTGCTGCCTTGGAAGGGACAGTCCATGTTCCTCGAAGCATTTGCCCGCATCGCCAAGCGACGACCCAACGCGCGAGCACTACTGGTTGGAGCAAGCCCGGAAAATGCAGTCGATCTTGCTCCTGCGCTAAAAAGACAGATCGCCGATCTGAATCTTCAAGGCGAGGCAGTCATGACCGGACACGTCGATGACGTAGCCACCATGTACGCAGCCATGGATGTTGTCGTACACAGTTCAGTAGAGCCAGAACCCTTCGGTTTGGTCGTACTCGAAGCCATGGCTGCCGCTCGGGCGGTCTTGGCGTCCAATGCCGGCGGACCAGCCGAGATCATCCATACCGGCAGGGACGGCATCCTCTACCCCATGGGGGACGCCGAAGTCTTGGCTGAGCAAACCTGCCAATTGCTCGCCGATGCCAACGTCCGAAAAAACATAGCTAGGAATGCTGTGAAGCGAGCCGAGCAATTCTGCGAGGCATCCTTCCGCCGCGCAACAGTCGGGGTCTATGAAGCTGTCCTCCGTGGCGACACGATTCCGATAACCACTCCAGCCCGGGCTGCAGAGACACTCCTTCCTCAAGGCGGACATCTCAACCCGGTCCGCTAATTCGCCGAAGGTCTTATAAGAGGCTTTGATGAACGATCCGGCGCCGTTGACGCCACCCTATTCATCTGTGCGAGCCTCTACCAAAGAAACGGGCTAACGCCCACCGTCGAAACCGCACAGCTTCACCCTAATCGGGAGCTGGCGTTGCACGAGTCAGGGAATGACTCGTGCAGTGACCACACACGGATGATGTCCCGATGAATGTGATGCTGTTCCAATGCATGGTAACCCTGTGGCGATCAAGACGCTTCTCTTGTTGATGAGTTTCATGTTCTTCTCGGCCGGGGCGCTGTTTGTGCCCATGGTCGGCGTGGTTGGCTATGTCTTCCACTACCATTTCTGGCCTGACAACCAGTGGTGGGGGCGCGAATTATCCCAATGGGGCCTACGCTACGCGTTTACGATCGGCCTCTGCCTGCTCATTGGCACAATTCTCAACAAGCACAAACTCAAGATGATCGGTCGTGCGATGCGCAGCCACGAGTGGTTGCTGATT